>JAERSX010000116.1 GCA_016845285.1 Deltaproteobacteria bacterium
CCATCGACAGGATGCAACCACGGCGCCGTATTCACCGGAGGACCTCACCCCATCGGACGTCGCTCCGGGAGCCACAGCGCCCCTCTGAGCCGGGAGGCCTTCCCTCGGCGCAATCGGGGGCTATGGTTCCCGAGGAGCACGAAGATCTCGCGGTCCGCACCTCATGGAAAGGCCCCGCACATCCCCTCCCCTCCTGCTCCCAGGACGAGCCCGCATGGCCGGCGACAAGGACGGAAAGAAGCAGCCCCCCTCGCGTCGCGACGGGCGTCGCCAACGTGAGGAGCACACCCTCGTCAAGGAGCGCACGCGCCGCCCGCGTCGGCACAAGGTCATCATGCACAACGACGACTTCACCCCCATGGAGTTCGTGGTGCACGTCCTGGAGGTGGTCTTCCGGCGTACCCCAGCCGAGTCCACACGCATCATGTTGACGGTGCACAACGAAGGGGCTGGCGTGGCCGGGGTGTACTCCCGAGAGATCGCCGAGACCAAGGCCGCGACCTGCGTGGACGCGGCACGGGAGCGGAACTACCCGCTCCTCGTCACCACCGAGCCGGAGTGAACGTATGAAGGTGGCAGATGAGCTGCGGATCGCCTTGTCCCGCGCCATGGACGAGGCCGCCCGTCGGCGCCACGAGTACCTGACCCTCGAGCACGTGCTCCTGGCGCTGCTCCACGATCCGAGCACCGCCGAGTTGCTGCGCGACTGCCGGGCCGACCTCCGCAACCTCGAGCGAGAGCTGCTGAGCTACCTCGACGACGAGATGGAGTCTCTGCCCGAGGGCGACTACGTGGAGCCCCAACAGACCATCGCCTTCAAGCGAGTCTTCCAGCGCGCAGCCTTCCACGTGCAGCACCACGAGAAGGAGACCCTCGACGGAAGCATCGTGCTCATCGAGCTGATGCGAGAGGAGGACAGCTACGCCGTCTACCTGTTGGAGCAGCAGGGCGTTCGCCGCGTGGACGTCACCAGCTACATCTCGCACGGCAAGGGCCGCAAGCGCGGTGGCTCCAAGGGCGACAGCCTCGTGCGGCGAGAAGGCGACCGTCGACGCTCGGCCGAGGACGACGACGACGAACCGCGCCGCGAGAGCGACGGCACCGCGCTGGATGAGTACACCGACGAGCTCGTGGCCCGCGCTGCTGAAGGCGGCATCGACCCGCTCATCGGCCGCACCCGAGAGCTCAAGCGCATCGCCCACATCCTGGCGCGTCGCCGCAAGAACAACCCTCTGCTGCTGGGCGATCCCGGCGTCGGAAAGACCGCCATCGTCGAGGGGCTGGCCCGCAAGGTCCACGAAGGCGACGTGCCCAAGAGCCTGATGGGCGCGTCCATCTACGCCCTCGACATGGGTGCGCTCATGGCCGGCACCCGCTACCGCGGCGACTTCGAGGAGCGCCTCAAGGACGTGATGCGCGAGATCAAGGAGCAGGACAACGCCATCCTGTTCATCGACGAGATCCACACCATCGTGGGGGCCGGGGCCACCTCTGGCGGCACCATGGACGCCGGCAACCTGCTCAAGCCTGCGCTTCAGTCGGGCAAGCTCCGCTGCATCGGCTCCACCACTCACAAGGAGCACAAGGCCAGCTTCGAGCGTGACCGCGCCTTGGCCAGACGCTTCCAGACGGTCGAGGTGGACGAGCCCTCCCACGACGAGGCCATCGACATCCTCAAGGGCCTGTTGTCAGCCTACTCAGAGCACCACGGCGTCACCTACACCGACGAAGCCGTCGAGAACGCCGTGCTGCTGTCGGCCAAGCACATCACGGAGTCCAAGCTCCCGGACAAGGCCATCGACGTGCTCGACGAGACGGGCGCCGCCGCCAACCTGAGCGGCCTCGAGGTGGTCGGACTCGACGATGTCGAAGCCACCATCGCCCGCATCGCCCGCATCCCTCCCAAGTCGGTGAGCGGCTCCGAGCGCAAGCAGCTCGTCGATCTGTCCACCGAGCTGAAGAAGGTGATCTTCGGCCAGGATGCTGCGGTGGACGCCGTCGCCGCCGCCATCAAGCTCAGCCGTGCCGGCCTGCGAGATGCAGACAAGCCAACGGGCTCCTTCCTCTTCGCAGGGCCCACAGGCGTGGGCAAGACCGAGCTCGCCAAGCAGCTGGCACAGATCCTGGGCGTGCACTTCGAGCGCTTCGACATGTCGGAGTACCAGGAGCCCCACACGGCCAGCCGACTCGTGGGCGCACCTCCAGGCTACGTCGGCTTCGACCAGGGCGGCCTGCTCACCGAGGCCATCCGGCGGAACCCCCACACGGTCCTCCTCCTCGATGAGATCGAGAAGGCCCACCAGAGCATCTACAACGTGCTCCTGCAGGTCATGGACCATGCCACGCTCACCGACAACACGGGCCGCAAGGCAGACTTCCGGAACGTCATCGTCATCATGACGACCAACGCGGGTGCCCGAGAGGCATCGCAGAGCTTCGTGGGCTTCGGCGACGTCCAGCAGACCCACAAGGCCGACCGCGCCATGGAGCGGACCTTCACGCCGGAGTTCCGCAACCGCCTCGACGCCATCGTCAAGTTCGCCCACCTCCCCCGCGAGGTGGTGACCATGGTGGTCAACAAGTTCGTGGACCAGCTCGCCGTTCAGGTGGCGGATCGCGACGTCACCCTCGAGGTAGACGAGGCCGCCCGCGGCTACATGGCGAAGATCGGCTACAAGCCGGAGTTCGGTGCCCGCGAGATGGGACGCGTCATCCACCATCAGATCAAGCAACCGCTGGCAGAGCTCATGCTCTTCGGTGTGCTCCAGGAAGGTGGGGTGGCCCGGGTGACCTTGAACGAGGCCGGCGATGGCCTCGAGGTGACTGGCGAAGACAACACCTCCGAGGAGGAACCGGCGCCGGTGGCCGAGGACGCCGAGGGCACCGACGGCACCGGCGAGGAGTGAACGGCGTGCCACGGTCGCGCCACTCAACTCCCAGCGGTACCCTGCCGCCGGGAGTCTCCGTGCGCCTCGCTCTATTGACCGTGCTGATCGCTGCGTGTGGCCCCTCGGTCTGGGATGCCCCCAACAAGGGCGGCGACTTCGATCTCCTCGGCAAGGATGAGGAGAGCGAGGGCGTGTGGGTGCCGCCGGAAGCGGGCGACTCCACCACCGACAGCGACATCACCGTGGGCGCCGCCACCTGGTCGAGCTTCGTCGACACCTTCGTCGACCTCTACTGCGACGCACTCGACAGCTGTGGCTACGACTACGGCGGCGACGAATGTCACGACCTGATCGACAGCTTCTTCGACAGCAGCTGCAGCAGCTACGACAGCGACGTCGGCGAGGAGTGCCTGACCTCGCTGGCCACGGCCGATTGCTGGGAGATCAACGACGGGAGCGCATTCGATGCATGCGCTCCCATCATGGACTCGTGCACGGGCTGACCTCGGACGGTCACTGCCACCGCAGCATCCCCATCAGTTGTCCGGCGCGCCTTCGTCGATCCATGTGGCGATGAGGTCGAGATCGGCCTGATCGAGGGGCGACCCAGCGGGCGGCATCTGCTGCCCCGTCGAGGCGCTGCCGTCGACCTTCTGCCAGAGGTAGCTGTTGGCGGAGTCGCCGGGCTCCACGAGGTCGAAGCCGGCATCCTGGCTGGACACGACATCCACCGAGGCTGCGTAGGATGTCCCGACGTCCAGGTCGAGCCCTGCTGAGGGTGCACCGCCAGAGTGGCAACCCGACGTGCAGTTGCTGTCGTAGATGGCCTGAACGTCGGCGCTGTAGGTGTAGGTGTAGGCGGTGTCGACGTTGACGAAGACCTTGTCGGTGGCGGAGCCGTCGCTGACCACCAGGCGCATGCGGAAGCGCCCCTCGGCATCGGCCGTGAAGCTGGGCGAGGCGGTGCTGGAGTCGCTGATGTCGCCATTGGCGAGGGCGGAGCCCGCCGGCACCGATTGGAAGGACCAGCTGTAGGTGATGGGGTCACCGTCTGGATCGGAGCTGCCCGACCCGTCCATGACGAAGGTCTCGTTGGGCACGCCGGTCTGATGGGAGCCACCGTCGGCCACGGGCGGGTCGTTGGCGCCGGTGGTCGAGTAGGCCCACATGAAGTCCTTGTCCGAGAAGGAACCGTCGTTGACCACCAGGCGCAGGCGGTAGTTGCCATCCACGTCCGGTGTGAACGTGGCCGTGTCGGTGGTCCGATCGCTGATGTCGCTGTTGCCCAGGGCCGAGCCGCTCGGCACGGCACGGAAGCTCCAGGTGTACGAGAGCGTGTCGCCCTCGGGGTCGGAGCTGCCGGTCGCATCGAGGGTCACGAGGCCGCCGGTCGTGACGTTCTGGTCTGCGCCGGAGTTGGCGGTGGGAGCGGTGTTGGTGCCGTCGCTGGCCACCACCCACACGAAGTCCTTGTCCACGCTGGTGGAGTCGGAGACCACGAAGCGGACACGGTACTGGCCGTCCACATCCGAGGTGAAGTCGGCGGTGTCGGTGAGGCTGTTGTTGATGTCGCCGTTGGCGAGCGACGAGCCCGAGGCCACGCTCAAGAAGCTCCAGCGGTAGGTCAGGGTGTCGCCCTCGGGGTCGGAGCTGCCCGTGCCGTCCAGGGTGTGGGAGTCACCGGTGGTGACCACTTGATCGGAGCCCGCGTCGGCCGTGGGGGCCGCACCACTCTTGCCCTCGGGGAGGTCGTCGGGGTTGCCCACGAGTCCCACGAGCAGCAAGCTGGCCTCGGGGACATCGGGGTCATTGCTGAAGATCGTCACATCCGCCAGATGCATGAAGTCGGCGGCGGGCGTGAAGCTGAAGCGCAGGGTGGTGGACTCACCAGCCGACAGCGCGAGGTCGTCGACAGGGGTGAGCAGCTCGAAGGAGGCGTCGTGATCAACCATGGCCACGTGGTCGACCACGAGGTCGAGACCAGCCTCGCAGGCGTTGGTGACGGTGACGCTGAGCTCCGCGGTGTCACCCAGCTCGGCATGCGAGATGATGTCCACCTGATCGGTGGCCAGAGCAGGGCAGTCGGGGGCGAGCCCTTCGGAGAGGAGCGGCGCATCGGGCCGCTCGTGTAGAAGTGGCAGGGCTGCGTCAGCACCCTCCAGCTCAGGTTCGGGCTCCAGGGCCTGTGTGAGGTCCCCATCTTCGGTGGGCACGCAAGCGCTGAATAGGCCGGCGAACAGAGCGGGCATGGTGGCGATCAGACGCGACATCGAGTCTCCAATCTCCGACCCCGACGGGTTCATTCCGCGGGGTGGTGAGCAAGTTGCTGCAGGACGATACTACCCGCCTGTTGCCTGGTGGACGACACCTACGTGGTCACAGTGCACGGACCTCAGGGGCCGCATGAGCGACGATTTCCTGCGCACAAGCCTGCCCGTGCTCGGAACCCGTATTCACCGCCTGGGCCTGTCCTGTGGTGTCGGCATCGACGATGACGGCATTCCCTGGGCCCTCGATCAGGTCAAGGAGAACCTCGCAGGTCTGGAGAAGGGTCCTCTCAACCAGGACAAGATGACCTGGATGCGCGAGTACGGGAAGATCGTGCACGGCTGAACACCCTGGCGAAGGAGCGAGTCATGGAACGAACCGACGGCTGCTTGACGGGAGCCATGCGGCCGGGCGCGGGCCATGGCGACACCCACCGCCCGCGGACCGCTCACCCATCCGGCGGCCTCAGTGTCGAGCCCAGCGAGGCTGCGGTCTTCGTCTGCGCTCCCTCGAGCTGAGCCACACCGGACGTGCTCCCCCTGCTGCTGATGCTCGCGGTCGAGGTGACCCAGGCCGCCCTGCCGGCCTCGGCCTGGCACGGCGATGTACGGCTGCTGGGCCAAGCTGCGGGCGATGTCGCTGAGCGGACCGCGGCGGTGGATCGACTCGCCGCCCTCCCCCACGATGAGGCCCTGACGGCCGCCCTCTTGGAGATCCTCGATGCAGGTGGCGCTGCAGATGCACGCCCCTTCGCCGTTCGTCTGGCCGCCCTCGAGGTGCTCGTCGCGCAAGCGCCTCCGGGAGTCGCCACCCCGTTGATGCGCGTACACGTTCGGTCTCGGGCCGGCGACCTGCCAGAGGACCCCGACCTCTTCGAGCGCGCCCTGCGTGGGCTCCAGCAGCTGCCGCCCACCGAGGTGGAGGAGGCCCTGGGACCGGGGCTCGCCTCCGCCCAGCTCGAGCTCGCCCTCGACCGCCTGATCCGTCGCTGGGGGGCCCCCCTCGCGCAGGGAGACACGCAGCTGACCCGACGCATGGAGCGCTGGCCCACGGTGGCGCCCGACGCCTGGAAGGCGTCCACTGCTCAGCTGACCGAAGAGCTGCATGGAGGCTGGGCCACCCACGGGATGTCGCTGGTGGACGCCCTGCAGACCTCTCATGGAAGTCTCGGCGGACGCATGCTGGAGACGGCGGAGGCAGCGGTCCTGGCTGGGTGGGTCGCCGACCCGGTCCTTGGCCGTATCGGCGAGGAGATCGTCGAGGACAGGGGTGTGCGGAGCGCCGACACCCCCGGGGCCCTCGCCCCCCCGTCCGAGCGGCCCGGCCACGTGGGAGGGCAGCCGACCGCCGTGCCCGAGGTGGTTCCGGCCGATGTGTGGCGACACGGCACTCCTCACCGGCACCGCCGGCTGCCAGGCGACGCCTTGCTCCTCGGTGTGGGCCTGCTGCTGGGGGCGACGCTCCTACGACGCCGACGACGCCTCGCCGCTCTCGTCGGAGGTCTCGCCCTCGTCCCCCTGGCCGATGCCGCCCTCGGCCTCGGCGGGGTGGTCCCCCTGCTCCACACCGAGCCCCTCTTCGCCCTGACCGAGTGGCAGGTGGACGTGCTCCAACCCGCAGGCCCGGGGCTCGTGCAGTCGGGCCCGGGGAGCGTCCGACATCAGGTGCTCACCGAGCAGCCGTTGCCAGGAACGCTGCGGGTGGCGGTGCTGGGAGCCTCGTCCGCCCATGGCTCGAACCACCTCCGCGAAGAGGCCTTCGCCGCCCGGATCGAGGTCGCTCTCGACGCCCCTGCGAGCCCCGTCGAGGTGGTGAACCTGGGCATCGGTGGCACCATCAGCACGGGGGTGGCGCACGCCGGCCGGGCCGCCCTGGCCCACGGCGCGGGCCTGCTCATCGTGTACTACGGGCACAACGAGGTGGCGCAGTTCAACCGACTCGCCCTCTACGAGCACACCGCCCTCGACGTGCTGCCGATGCGGCTCTGGCTCCACCAGCGGCCGCTGTACAGCGCACTCGTGCGGGCGGTACAGCCCACGGGCCGCCCCGTCGTCCACACCGAAGGCAGCCTGTACGCGGAGAGCACACCCTCCCGAGCCCAGCTCGAACAGCTCCGGGGGCTGGCGGTGGCGCACTACCGCCACAACCTCGACCAGCTCATCCGGGAGGCGGAGGAGAAGGGTGCAGGCGTGATCCTCGTGAACCCAGCCACCAACTACCCCTTCGCCCACGTCGAGCCCCACCTCACGCCGGGACCCGGCGACACCGACGACCTCTCGGCCCGTCGCGTGGCCGCGCGGTCTGCGGCGGCGGCCGGTGACGCCGACGGTGCCCGCGACGCACGACAGGCGATCATCGATCTGAGCGCGAGCCCGCGAGAGATGACATCGGGCATCCGCACCGCTCTGTCCGAGCTCGCAGAAGCCCACCACACCGGCTGGCTCGATGCCGACGCCCTGTTCTGGAGCGCCAGCCCCGACGGGCTCAGCGCCAACGGCCTGTTCTGGGACGATCTACACCCGTCCCGTCAGGGACATGCCCTGCTCGCCGACGCTCTCGCCCCAATGGTGCGACCGTGGGTGGAATGCCGGGCCCCAACGTGCGAAGACGGGATGGCCAGAGGGAGCGCAGATGGCAGCTGACAGCCCGTCCGACCGCCAGATGTTGTGGTCCCTTCCCGAGGGCACCCCCACCCGCATGGGCGCCTACCTGGACTGGGCAGGCACCCGACGCGGGGCACCCTTCGCCGACTACACCGCACTCCACAGCTGGTCGGTCGAGACCCCAGGTGAGTTCTGGACCAGCCTGCTCGACTACTTCGACGTGCAGACCGACGGAGACCGGAGCCCCGCCCTGGTGGAAGGAGAAGGGGCCGACCGCATCTCGAGTGCCCGGTGGTTTCCCGACCTGCGGCTGAACCATGCCGAGCACCTGCTCCGCAAGCGGGGGCCGGAGCTCGCGGTCCTCGCCCTGAACGACATCGGAGGAGAGCGCCGCCTGAGCCGCGACGAGCTGCTCGCGGGAGCCGAACGGGTCGCCTCCGGCCTCCGCGCCCTGGGCGTGGGAGAAGGCGACCGGGTCTGTGGCCTGCTGCCCAACGTGCCCGAGGCACTCATGGCCTTCCTGGGCGCCGCGAGCATCGGAGCCACCTGGTCGAGCTGCTCTCCGGACTTCGGAGCCGCCTCGGTGCTCTCGCGCTTCGCCCAGGTGGAGCCCACGGTGCTCTTCGTGGCGACCTCATACACCTTCAAGGGGGCCGTGGTCGACCGCTGCGACGTGGTCCGCGACATCCAGGCCGGCCTGCCCTCCCTGCGCGCCACGGTGGCCATCCCCGGGGGCTCGAGCACCACGAACGTCACTCCCTGGGAGGACTTCCTGGGGCCTGCGGAGGCCCTGGAGTTCGCTCGAGTGCCCTTCGAGCACCCGCTGTGGATCCTGTACTCGTCGGGCACCACGGGCCCACCCAAGCCCATCGTGCACGGCCACGGCGGCATCCTCCTGGAGCACTTCAAGGCCCTGGCCCTTCATGGCGACCTCGGAGAGGACGACCTCTTCTTCTGGTACAGCAGCACGGGCTGGATGATGTGGAACTACCTGCTCGGGGCCTTGCTCCTGGGCACGCCCATCGTGCTCTACGACGGCCACCCCATGCACCCCGATGCCCTGTCGCTCTGGCGCATGGCCGCCGACCATCGGGTCACCTTCTTCGGTACGAGCGCTCCCTACCTCCACGCCTGCCTGCGCATGGGGCTCCGACCTCGAGACACCCTCGACCTCTCTGCCATCCGCGGCGTCGGCTCCACGGGTGCCCCCCTGTCCCCCGCTGGATTTCGCTGGGTGACCGAGGCGGTGGGCCCGGTGCACCTCCAGAGTGTGAGCGGCGGCACCGATGTGTGCACGGCATTCGCCCTGGGCAACCCGCTGCTGCCGGTGCGGGCGGGCGAGCTCCAGTGCAGTGGCCTGGGCTGCAAGCTCGAGGCCTACGATCCCCACGACCGCGCCGGTCGTCCCCTCCCAGCTGGGCAGACCGGTGAGCTGGTGCTCACGCAGCCCTTGCCGTCCATGCCGGTGTGTCTGTGGAGTGACCCATCGCGCACCCGACTGCGCGCCAGCTACTTCGATCACTTCGCAGATGGCGCCTGGCGCCACGGCGACTGGGTCCGCTTCGAGCCCGACGGTGGCATGGTGATCAGCGGCCGCTCGGACGCCACCCTGAATCGAGGCGGTATCCGCAAGGGCACGAGCGAGTTCTACGCGAGCCTCCGGCGCACCAACGATGCCGGAGAGTCCGATCTGCCCGAGCTCGTCGACAGCCTGGTCATCCACCTCGAGCCCACCGAGGCCACCACCCGTGACCGCCTGCTCCTCTTCGTGGTGTTGGCTGAAGGAGTGACCATGGGCGAGGGCCTGGCGGCCCGGATCCGATCTCGCCTCGCCACCGATCTCGGCCCCACCTTCCGGCCCAACACCATCGTGCCTGTACCGGAGATCCCCACGACGCTGAGCGGGAAGAAGCTCGAGGTGCCCGTCAAACGCATCTTGCGCGGCACACCTGTGGCCGAGGCGGCGAACCCAGCTGCCCTGCGCTCTCCGGGAGCCCTCGATGCGTTCGTCGAGTACGCGCAGACGTTGAGCTGACACCGCTCAGAACAGGCCGAGCTCCGTGAGCCGCTCGCGCAAGAAGGCATACCCGGTGATGTCCGGGGGCGGCTCCCCGAAGCCGTCTCCCCGACACGAGTCCAGCACCCGGAGCACCGAGTCCGGACGGGGGTGCACGAAGAACGGCAGGCTGTAGCGAGCCTCGCTCGTGTCATCGGAGTTGACCACGCGGTGGGTGGTGGCTGGGATGAGCCCGTTGGTCACCCGGTGGAGCATGTCGCCGGCATCGACCACGATCTCACCAGGCTGAGCGTTGACGGCCATCCAGGTTCCGTCGCGGGTGAGCAGCTCCAGCCCCGACGTCGTGGCCGTGATGAGCAGCGTGATGAAGTTGATGTCCTCGTGCGCACTCGCCCGCACGGCCCCCTTGGGCACCATGCCGCTCTCCAGAGCCGGGTAGTGCAGCGCCCGAAGGATGGTGTTGCCGTGGCGGGTCATGGCGGTGAACACGTCATCGCGCTGCCCGAGGTACCGAGCCAGCGCCAGGAGCAGCACCTCAGAGCAGTCCTCCAGCGCGAAGTACAGCTCGAGCATGGCGCGGCGGAAGGCCGGAACCTCCTCGGGCCAGAGGTTGGGCGGGTAGACCGGCCGCAGGGGGTGACCGGACGGGAGCTCACGGCCCACGTGCCAGAACTCCTTGAGGTCGGGCAGGGGGTTGTCCCGGGCGTGTTCACCGCCGAACGGGGTGTAGCCCCGCTCCCCCCCGCCACCGTCCACGAAGTAGCGGCGCTTCGACTCCTCGGGCTGACCAAAGAGCGCGGCTGCGGCCTCGTAGGCGGGCTCCGTCAGCGCCCCGTCGATGCCGTGCCCGGTGACCCGCACGAAGCCGAGGTCCTTGATGGCATCACCAAGGGACTGGATGAAGTCGACCTGGGCGTCGGGACCACCGCGTGTGAAGTCGTCGAGATCGACCAAGGGGACGCCGGTTGCGCCACCGCGAGACATGGGGCCTCCACGACAGGCGCGCGGCGTAACGGGTGGAGGGGGAGGTGTTCAAGGCCGCTGGTACAGCCGATTGCCGCTCCCCTTGGTCCAGTCGCTCACCGCAAAGTCCCGTGCGACAGGTTCCAAGTACCGGACCGTGAGGTCCCCCGGTCCGGAGGCATACCCGGCGCCGGCAACCCCACCGGTGACCTCGAGGACCCGGCCCCTGCCCGGAATGGCCAGCAAGCCCTCACCGGAGACCTCTGCCTCGCTCCAGTGGGAGCCATCCACGTCGGCCCAGCCAAATGCTTCGACCACGATGTCGTCGACCTCAGACGTCCAGGAGGGCTCAGCCTCCAGTCCATCCTCGCCCTGGAGATAGACACGGGCCGCCCCCCACCAGGCACCCGCGAGCAGGTCGAGGGCCCCGTCGCCGTCGATGTCTTCGAGGCTCACACCGGATTGGTAGTCGCTGCCGTCAGCCGACGTCCAGCAGACCTCGAGTGCCGCGCCACAGTAGAGGCGCACCACACCGGCGCCGCCCTTCTGATCGTTGTCGCTGATGACGAGGTCCATCAGCCCATCGCCGTCGACGTCCCCCCAGTCCACGGTGTTGCCCTCGAAGCCCTCGGCGGGAGCCTCCCAGTCGGGCTCCGCCGACAGGCCGTCGGGGCTGCCCAGGTAGAGCGCGTGAGGATCGTCCTCGTTGGCGAAGACGAGGTCGAGCTTCCCGTCGTCGTCGACGTCCACCCAGGCCACGTCCATGCTGTGGCGGTCCCGCTCGGTCGTCCAGCTCGGATCGGTGCCGAAGTCACCGCCTCCGTCGTTGTCGAAGACCAGCGACAGGTCTGGCTCCGCCTTGTAGGGCTCGCCCACGGCCACTGCGAGGTCGAGGTCTCCGTCGTTGTCGTGGTCACCAAGGGCGTTGCTGAAGGAGTAGAAGCCACTGGCCTCCCAGACCGGCGACTCCTGCAGCACACCGGCATCGTTGAGGTAGACCTGCACCCCACCGGGCTCGCTCCAGCTGTCGTCGCCGAGGAAGCGACTCACCGCCACGTCCGGCCAGCCGTCGCCGTTCACGTCTCCAATGGAGAGGTGGCCGAAGTAGTGCTCGGCGCCGCTCTGCTGATCCGGCTCGGCGGGCAACAACCCATCCTGGTTGAGGTAGACGACCACACGGCCCGGGTCGATGTCGTTGCCGTAGGCCACCACCAGATCGGGGTCCCCATCGCCGTCCCAGTCGGCCCAGCCCAGACCGGTGGCCACGCCTCGGTCCTCGCTCACCCACGTGGCGACAGGATCGACCATGGGCCACACCTCTGCGGGTGGCTCCCCGGTGTCTCCACCGGTGTCACCGTCGGACGAGCCGCCGGTGTCGGGTGCGGTGTCGTCGACGGCACCCGTGCCGTCGAGGCCGACGGGCTCCGGGGTGCAGGCCAGGGTGAGCAGCAGCAGCATGGGCACAGCGTAGCGAGCTATCGCATGGTGTGCCGCACCAGAGCATCTGCGAGGAGGGCGGTGGGGTCGAGGAAGCGGGCAGCCTCCGAGTGCGGGTCCGCAGCGACGACCAGGGGGAGCTCGGTGCATGCGAGCACGACGGTGGACGCGTCGATGTCTGCAAGGAGAGCCCGCCATCGCGGCACACAGGCCGCAGCCCCCAGGCGCTTGATGTCGTAGATCAGCTCGTGGAGCGCGACCTGAGCGGCTGCATCCGGGAGCTCCAGCTCCCCCACGACTCCACGGAGCGGGGTGTACGCAGACCACGGGCCGTCGAGGTCCATCGTGGTGCGACTGCCCAGCAGGGCGACCCGGTCTCGGCTCGCGCAGGCGGCCGTCGTCAGCTCGACCATGGAGACGAAGGTGGCCGGGCGACCCGCCCGGGCCAGGTCGTCCGCGTAGACATGCAGGGTGTTGCAGGCCACGCCGAAGACGCTGCAGGCAGCCCCGAGCTCAGCGCACGCCGCGACCATCGTCTCGTGTACGGCCTCGTGGTGCACCTCGAGATCCATGGACCATCCCAAGGCTGGTACCGAGTGGATCACCACGGCGGGCGCGTCCACATCTCCCCGGAAGTCCGCAGGGCCGCGAAGTCGCTTGTTGGCTGCCAGCACCTTGGCCCAGAGGTCGAGCCCCGCGTCGGGCCCGCTGCCCGTGAGGATCCCGATTCGCACGGGATCCTGGATGGCACCCCGATGGCTCAGCGCGTCGCGACCGTGGACCAGTCCACGAGCTCCCAGAAGGCTGCGATGTACGCACCGCGATCGTTGCGTCGGTCGATGTAGTAGGCGTGTTCCCACACGTCACAGGTCAGCAGCGGAGTCTCGCCATGCGCCAGAGGTGTGTCGGCGTCGTGGGTGTCCCGGATCTCCAGGGTCCCGTCCGCCGTGCGGACCAGCCAGGCCCAGCCACTCCCGAAGTGTCCACCGGCAGCAGCGGTGAAGGCCGACTGGAAGGCCGCGAAGCTGCCCCAGCGGGCCTCGATGGCGGCAGCGAGCTCGCCACCGGGGCTGCCCCCGCCCGCAGGCGAGAGGCAGTGCCAGTAGAAGTCGTGGTTCCAGGCCTGAGCGGCCAGGTTGAACAGCTTGCCGGAGGTGGTCTTGACGAGCTCCTCCAGAGACTTGTCGTCGTCGGGCGTGCCGGCCACGGCTGCATTCAGCTTCTTGACGTAGCCCAGGTGGTGCTTTCCGAAGTGGAACTCCAGGGTCTCCGAAGAGATGTGGGGAGTCAATGCGTCGGTCGCGTAGGGCAGCTTCGGGGTGGGAATGGCCACGGGGCCTCCTTCGTTGGTCGTACTCTTCATTCGCACGCACCAGGGGCTTCGGCGAGCACCCCGTCGGTAGATTGACGCGCGGTCCATTCATCGACACCAACGGCAGCCAAGACTGGAATCCTGGCAGCGGATATCCCACGTCATGCAGCTCCTCGATACCCCTCGCCTCGAAGCCCTCTGGTCCCAGGTCGCTCCCCGGCTGGCCGGAGACGACCTCTCCCACGACGCCGACCACGTCCTACGCGTGACCCGCTGGGCGGTTCGCCTGGCCCGCGAGCAGGGGCTGTCCACCGAGCTCGCGTGCGCCGCAGGCCTGGTCCACGATCTCGTAAACGTGCCCAAGGAGTCCGCCGATCGTCCCCTGGGCAGCGAGCTGAGCGCCGTGGCCGGCAAGGAGCTGCTCACCGAGGCCGGGTTCACGGACGCCGAGGTGGCCAACGTGGTCGATGCCGTGCGTACCTGCTCCTGGTCCCGTGGACTCGCGCCAGCAAGCCCCCTGGGGGCCGTGCTCCAAGATGCCGATCGCCTCGATGCGATCGGCGCAATCGGAATCGCCCGAAACTTTGCCTGCGCCCAGGCCATGGTGGCCCGGGGCTCGCCAGGCCGTCTCTACCACCCGACCGACCCCGCAGGTGAGGCCGATCGTCCCCTCGACGACGTGGCCTTCGCCGCCGATCACTACCGCAGAAAGCTGCTCCGTCTCGCGGCGTCCATGCACTCCGAGACCGCCCGCGCCGAGGCCGCCCGGCGCCACGCCTTCATGGAGGCCTTCCTCCACGAGCTCGTGGAAGAAGCACGCTCCGTCGCCCACTCCGAGGCGCCGACCGCCGGCTGAAGGCCAGGTGGGCAGGCTATGGTGCGGGCGCGCATCGGAGCCCCCATGTCCGCCCCTCTCCTGCCCCATCGGTACGGCGTCCTCGTCGCCCTCGTGCTCTCCCTGACCGCCTGCGGCAGCGTGTCCGAGCAGGCCTTTCCAGACAACGACAAAGACGGCTTCGACCAGCGCACCGACTGCGACGACACCGACCCGGCCATTCATCCCGAGGCCGACGAGGTCTGCGACGAGGTCGACAACGACTGCGACGAGCTCGTGGACGTGGACGACAACGACATCGTCGATGCAGGCACCTGGTACGCCGACGAGGACGGCGATGGGTATGGGG
>JAERSX010000117.1 GCA_016845285.1 Deltaproteobacteria bacterium
TTCCTGCACCTCGGACACCAGGGGGATGCTCCCGGTCTGGCCGGAGTTGATGTCGGTGAGCCACAGGCTGGCGGAGAGGGCGCCGTAGGCGGCGGGGGCGAAGGTGAGGTTGAGCTCGAGGGACTCGCCGCTCTCGAGCACGCCTGTGTCCACATCCAGGGCCCAAGCGTCTGGCGCCGCGCCGTCGAGGTGGAGCTCGGCGGTGGCCGCACCTTCGCCCACGTTGGTGACCGTCAAGGGCGTGGTGTTGATGTCGCCCACGAACACCAGGCCTTCGTCGATGGCGTCGGCAGAGAGCTCGAGCTGTCCCACCGTGGTGTCGTCGCCGTCGTCACCGCTGTCGTCTCCGCCTTCGTCTCCCCCGTCGTCACCGCCGCCGGTGTCGTCTTGGATCGCGCCACCCGTAGGAGGCTGAAGCTGCACCTCGGGAAAGCAGGCCGCCAGCAGGATCGTGGCGGTGACCATTGGATGTCGTGCTCGCACCTTGTCCTCGCAGCCTCATTGTGGGCCATGCGAACAGTGTGTGCAGCCACATCGGTGTGTGAGGCGGGTATTTCGGCTGAACGAGCTCATTTGGCGGGTGCTTGCGGTTGGCCTGAACAGTGGCTGACCTGGGGTCAGGGCGCCAGTGCTGGTGTCCGGGGGACCATCCTGGGCCTGCTCTGGGTGTCGGTGATGCCTCGGGGCTGTGTCTCGGTCCGAGGAGGACACGACAGTCGCGGTTTGCCTGTGGTGGCGATCGGGTGGGGGTCGGAGACGCCGTGAAATTGGGGTTCGAAGCGGTTGGCCTAGGGCTTGCATGAATGCAGGGCAGAGCTCACCCTGGAGACCGCGTGCTGCCCACCTTGCTCTTCGCCGCCGCCACCGCTCATGCCTCCTGCGAGGCCCCTGCCGCGCCCTCCTTCGAGTTCGTGGGCCAGCCCACGTGTGTCTCTCTCACCTTCGACGGCAGCGCCACCCAGCTCGTCAGCACCTGCGATCAGCCCGTCATCATCGACCAGAGCGTGGCGCGTGGTGGGTCACGTGCTCAGGTGGTGCCGGCCCAAGGTCAGGCCACCTTGCGCGATCTCAGCGCGTTCACCCTGGGCATGGAGGGCACCATCTTTCAGGTGGTCGCCGTGATCGCCGAGCCGGCAGCGTGCGAGCTCTCCGCCACCGTCGAGGAGCCGGAGCCCGCCTCGGTGGGGGGATCCTGGCTGCCCGCCCCGCTGCTGGCCCTGGCGGCTGTCTGGCCCTTCGGCGGCTGAAGGCCCTGAATCCCCCGACCTGACCTTCCACTCCTGCGAGAATGGGGCCACGCGCGACACCCGTCGTGTGACTCGTGGGAAGGCCCCCGCGAGCGGGAGGCCCAGGCTGCTCGGTTCGCTCATCCCCTTCGCGCCGCACGGGGCCTTGTGGCGCGAGGCTCGCCGGAGCGGGGGTGTGGACCTGCGGTGCCTGCACCATCTCGCCGGCCTGCTCTTTCGCTACACCGCCTTCGAGCCGCTCCGACTCGTGGAGCGCAGCCTCTTCGATGGGGCTCTCGAGAGCGCGCCCCTGGCCGAGGACCCCATCTTCGTGCTGGGGCACTGGCGAAGTGGCACGTCCTACCTGCAGACCCTGCTCAGTCGAGACCCCCGCCACACCACCAGCACCCTCTTTCGGAGCCTCTTCGTCGACATCTCACGGGTGAGCGAGTCGTGGCTTCAGCCGCTCATGAACCTCACCGCCAGGGTGCTGCGCCTGCCCTTCTCCATCCAGCGCATGCCGCTACAGCTCGACATCCCCGCCGAGTGCGACATCGGCCTCTGCAGCTGGCTCAGCCCCCACAGCTACACCTGGGGTCACGTCTTTCCGCGCAGCTTCTCCGAGCGCTTCGAGCGCTGTGTGCTGGGCCCGTCCGACGACCAGGACGCAGGCTGGTTGGCGGACTACGACCGGTTCTTTCGCAAGCTCTCCAGGGCTGCCGGGGGTCGCCGTGTCGTGGCCAAGTCGCCCGGTGACAGCGCCCGCATCCCGCAGCTGCTCCGACGCTATCCCCAGGCCCGCTTCGTCTACATCCACCGCGATCCCATCGCCGTCTTCCACTCCAACCGCTACCTGTGGGGGGTCATTCAGCGAGAATTCGCGCTCCAGCGAGTCGCCCCGGACGCAGTCGATCAGCAGATCCTCGACACCTACCGTGCACTCCTGCAGCGCTACCTGTCCCAGCGGGCACTCGTGCCGCCAGGCCAGCTCGTGGAGCTCCGCTACGCGTCCCTGCGAACGGAGCCGGTCGCGACCCTGACGGGGGTCTACGACGGGTTGGGCCTGGGCGAGCTGCCAGCCGAGGTGCTGGCCTTCCTCGACGACCAGCCGGGCTACCGCGCGCCGACCTACACCACGCCGCCCGCCCTCGAGGCCCGCATCCGCGAGGCGTGGGCCTTCGCCTTCGAGGCCTGGCCCCCAGTCGAGGCGTCCACGGGCGCGTAGGATGGGCCCGCGCACAGGAGGACCCATGCGCCCCGGACTGCGGCAGCTCGACGGCAGGGTGGCGGTGATCACGGGTGCCGGTGCCGGCATCGGGCGCGCTCTGGCCCGTGGCTTGCACGCCAAGGGCTGTCATCTCGCCCTCATCGACCTCGACGGACAGGCCGCTCAGGCCGTGGCCACCGAGCTCGCCCAGGCTGGCTCCGAGCGGCGCATCACCGTGCATCCGGCCGACGTCGCCGACCGCGCCCGCATGCGGGTCCTGGCAGCCGAGGTCGCCGAGGCCCACGGCAGCCTCCACCTGCTCATCAACAATGCGGGCATCGGCTACGAGGCGGCCTTTCCGCAGACCAGCCTGGAGACCTGGGACAAGGTCTTGGGGGTCAACCTCTGGGGCGTCATCCACGGCTGCCACTTCTTCCTGCCCCACCTCGCCAAGGCGGAGCAGGCCCACATCGTCAACATGTCGAGCCTCTTTGGCTACGTGGGCATGGCGGGTCAGACGGTCTACTGCGCCTCGAAGTACGCCGTGCGCGGTCTGTCCGAGGCCCTGTGGGAGGAGCTGCGGGGCACGACCGTGGGGCTCACGCTGGTCCACCCGGGCAGCATCGCCACCGACATCATGAAGACCTCGGACGGCGACGATCCCCAGCTCATGGAGCGTCTCGCCGCCTGGTATGAACAGAACGCCATGCCTCCCGACAAGGCTGCGGCCCGCATCATCCGCGGCGTGGAGACGGGCAAGCGGCGCCTGCTGGTGACCGCCGAGGCCTACCTGGCCGACCAGGTGCGGCGGCTGTTTCCGGTGGCCGGCAACAAGGTGATGAACGATCTGGTGATCCGTGGCCTCGGCCTCGAGGACATGCGCGAGAAGCGAGCGACCCAGTGGCAACAGACCATGGTCGACGGCTGGCCGTGGGACTGACTCCGGGCCTGGATGCCGAGGTCCTCGTCGTGGGGGCGGGCATCAGCGGCATCGGGGCCGCCATCGCGCTCAAGGAGCGGGGGTTCACCGAGGTGATCCTCCTGGAAGGGGCGGACGAGCTCGGCGGGACCTGGCGGGACAACCGCTACCTGGGTGTGGCCGTGGACATTCCGTCGGCCTCGTACTGCTTCTCGTACGAGACGGACTTTCCGTGGAGTCGGGCCTTCGCGCCCGGCTCGGAGATCCTCGCCTACATCCGACACTGCGCTGAAGCGCATGGCGTCCTCGGGCAGATCCGGACGGGCGCCCGTGTGTCCGAGGCGCGCTTCGATGCGTCCGACGACACCTGGGCCGTCTCCCTCGACGGGGGAGAGACGCTGCGCTGTCGCTACCTCGTGGCCGCGACGGGGCTCTTCGGGGCGCCCATCATCCCGGACTTCGCAGGCCTCGACCGCTTCGCCGGCCCGGTCTGGCACTCCTCGCGCTGGGACCACGAGGTGGAGCTGAGCGGACGGCGGGTGGGCATCGTCGGCACGGGCGCCTCGGCGGTCCAGATCGTGCCCGAGCTGGCCGAGCTGGCCGGCCACCTCACCGTGTTCCAGCGGACCCCCATCTACGTGGGACCGCGCTTCGACCATGCGCTGGCCCCCGGGTCCCCGTGGTCGCCGCGCCGCTGGGCCCCCGTGCGTGCGGGCCTCCGCCTCCTGTCCGAGGCGAGCCTCGACTTCCTCACCTTCTCCATCGTGAACTACCGACGGCTGCCGTGGTTCGTGCGCGCGGTGGGGTGGCTGGTGCGCCGCCACATGGCCCGTCAGATCGCCGACCCCGCCCTCGCCGAGAGGCTGGTGCCTACCTACGGCCTGGGCTGCAAGCGCCCGGCCACCTCCAACACCTACCTGCCCACCTTCAACCGGGACGACGTCCGGCTGGTGAGCGATCCCATCGATCACATCGAAGAACGCGGGGTGATCACGGCGTCTGGAGAGCGCCTGGAGCTCGATGTGCTGGTGCTGGCCACGGGCTTCCAGACCACCGAGCAGGGCAACGGCCCCTCCTTCGCGGTCCATGGCACCGGTGGCCTCGAGCTGGGCCAGTTCTGGGAAGACCACCGGCTCCAGGCCACCGCCGGCGTGGCCGTGCCGGGCTTTCCCAATTTCTTCCTGACGGCGGGGCCCTACGCCGGCGGCTTCAATTGGTTCCCCATGCTGGAGGCCCACGTGGGCCTCATCGGGGCCTGCCTCGACACGGCGCGCAGCCGGGGCCACACCCGCGTCGAGGTCGATCCCCAGGCCCACGCCGCGTACATGGCCCACATGTGGTCACGGGCCGAGGGCACCGTGTTCCTCGCGCCCGCGTGTGCCGGAGCCAACAGCTATTACCAGGACCGCCACGGCGACGCCTCGCTCCCGCTCCCCCACACGCCCTGGTGGCGGGCCTGGCGCAACCGTCGCGTGGGCGTGAAGGACTTCCGCTTCGGCCCTAGCGGCGACTCACCCGCATCATGATGGGCCCATCGGGTCGCAAGAGCATCATGGGCTTGATGCCCACGGGCGCGTCTTCGGCGAGGGCGAAGTCGGTCTCTCGCACGAAGGTGGCGATGATGAGCAGCATCTGCATGATGGCCATGCCGTTGCCGATGCAGACACGGGGCCCCCCGCCGAAGGGGATGTAGCCGAAGGAGGGGCGGGCCTTGGCGGCCGCTGCCTCGAAGCGGCTGGGATCGAAGCGCTCGGGGTCGTCCCAGAAGGCCGTGTTGCGGTGGGTGCCGTAGATGTACGGAATGACCATGGTGCCCTTGGGCACGTGTACGCCGCAGAGCTCCACGTCGTGCAGGGCGATGCGGTCGATCATCCAGAAGGGCGGGTAGAGGCGCAGGGCCTCGTCGATGACGCGGCGGGTGAGTGCCAGCTCGTGGAGGTTGGTGAAGGAGAAGGCCCCGGTTCCCACCACCTCATCCACCTCGGCGCGGATCTGCTCGATGTACTCGGGGTGGCGCCCCAGCAGGTAGAAGACCCAGCTGAGCGCGTTCGACGAGGTCTCGTTGCCGGCCACCATGAGCTGGAGGCTCTCGATGAGCACCTGCTCCTCGGTGAGGTTGTCGCCGGTGTCGTGGTAGGGCGTCTCCAGCAGGAGGCGCAGGAAGTCCGTCTCGCCCGTGCCTGCTTCGCGGCGGGCCTGGACGTGCTGCATGACGATGGCATCGCCGGCCCGTCGGATGCGCTGGAAGGCCTCGGTCTGACCGCTGATGCGGAACCAGGGGATCTTGTAGGGCTGCACGATCTGCCGGACGATGAAGGCCTGGATGTCGGAGATGGCGTCGCCGATCTGCTCGAGCTCCGCCATGCTCATGCTGCGGCCGAACAGCGCGTTCCCCACGAGCCGTAGGGTGACCCGCACCATCTGTTGGTGTATGTCGACGGGGCCCTCGGCGGCGTCGGCGTGGAGCCGGGTCATGAGGTCGTCGAGCACCTCGGCTTGTAGGGGCAGCACGGCCGACATGCGACTCTGCGCAAAGCCCTTGGCGAGCAGCCGGCGCTGGCGGTACCAGGCCTCGCCGTGGCTGTTGACGAGGCCCATCCCCTGGAACTCCACCATGCGCTCCACCTGGATGTCCGACTTGTGGAAGCTCTCGCGCTGGCCCTTGAGCACGGCGCCGATGAGCTCGGGCTCGGTGGTGACCAGGGCGCGCATGGCGCCGCCGAAGTGGAAGGTGAAGGTGGGGCCCAGCGCCTCCCGGTAGCGCTCGAAGACCGAGACCGGGTTGCGGATCATGTCCCTCGAGTCGAGGAAAGCGCGCCCTCGGGGCACGTGGGGGGCGTTGGTGATGGTGCCGTCGAACATCAGGAGGCTTCCGGCGGTGGTGTCCAACCGTCCGCGAGGTCTGCGTGCGCCATGAAGCGAAGCAGGCCCAAGACCACGTCGGCCAGGGGGGGATCGCTCCGGCCTCGTGGGCTGGCGTCGCGGAAGCGGCGAAAGGCGGTGTTGTCGTAGCGCTTGAATTCCATCGCGGTGATGCGCTCGATGGAGCGCACGAAGAAGTCGAGCAAGGGGTAGAGCGCATCGTCCGGTCCGCAGCGCTCGATGACCTCGGGCACGAAGGCGGAGAGGGGCAGATCGGTGAAGGCGCGCTGGGTGAGCTGCCCCATGAGCGCGGTGATGTCGGCCATCCTCGCGTAGTCGTCGCGGGTGATGTGCAAGGTGTGGCCCAGGCTGTCGGGCTGCGCAGAGATGGCCACGATGTTGTCGGCCACCGTGTCTGCGGATGAGAAGCTCACCTGGTTGGCGGCCGTGGTGCCGAGACGGTGCTTCAGCATGAAGGAGAGGAGGCGAATGGAGATGTCGAGGTTCTCGCCGCCGCCGGTGACCGAGGGGGTGATGAGCGCCGGGCGGAAGATCCGGGCCGACAGGCCCTGGGCCATGGCATCGGCGACCACCTGCTCGGCGACCCACTTGGTCTGGCTGTAGCCGAAGTCCAGCAGCGCCATCTCGGCGTTGCCATCGGTCTCGAACAGGGTCTCCTTGGTGGACCAGCCGAAGATGAAGGTGGTGGAGACGTGGTTGAGCACGGCGGGCCTGTGGCTCATGGCGAGACGCACCACTTCGTTGGTTCCGCCCACGTTGACGTCGCGCATGGCGGCGTAGTCTCGCAGGTAGTGCACCTCGGCACCGTTGTGGAAGATCGCATCGACGGACTCGGCCAGCGCTGCCCAGCGGGAGGTCGTGAGGCCGAGGTTGACGCGCCCCAGGTCGCCCACGATGGGCCGTACACGGGCCGCCCACGCGTCGGGCACGCCTCCTGGCAGCCTCAGGGTCTCCAGGCCGTCTCGGAGGCGCTTCAGGCCGTGGGCCTCGCTCTCGGCCCGCACCAACACCGAGACCGGGCCGGCCTGTTGCTGGAGCAGGCTGGCCAACAGAAAGGGGCCCAGGAAGCCGGTGCCTCCGGTGAGCAGGGTCGTGCCCGAGAGGGTTGTCGCACCGGTGTGCACCCGAGGCAGGTGGCTCGGGTCGAAGTTGAGCCGAGCGTCTCTGCGCATCAGCTCCTGCTCGAGGCCCCGGTGTTCCTCGCCCAGGGCGCTGAGGTGGTGCTTGAAGCGGAGCCGAGCGTGGGGGGCTGCGGTGGCCAGGGCGCCGAGCAGGGAGATCAGCTCGCAGATCGCCACCTTCTGGAGCACCCGCAGGTCGATGGCACGGGCCAGCTCGGCCTGATCCTCCTCGCGGAGGTGTGCGCGCAGCGCCTCGGTGAAGTCGACCAGCTGGATGGAGTCGAGGCCGGCCTCGGCCAGGGTCCATGTCTCGGCGCCGCTCAGGCCGAAGCGGTGGAGGACCTCCGCGAAGCCAGTGGGTACGTCTACGCTGTCGCTCGGCCCGGCGGTGTCGACCGGATCGGCGCGTCCTGGCGTGATGCTCTCCACCACCGCCAGGGAGCCGGCGAGGTGATGGGCGCGGGTCAGGTGACGCACCAGCTTGCCTGAGCTCGTCTTGGGGATGGTGCGGGGACGGACGAAGATCAGGGTGTCGATGCCGACGCCCAGGCCCTGCACCACGCGCTGCTGGATGGCGCGGGGATCGGGTGGTCGCCGCGGATCCTTGATCTCGGCGACCACCACCACCTCCTCGCGACCACGGGCGGGCACACCGAAGGCCGCGACACAGCCTCGGCGCACGCCCACAGCCTCTTCGACGATGAGCTCGATGTCCTGGGGGTAGTAGTTGAGGCCG
>JAERSX010000118.1 GCA_016845285.1 Deltaproteobacteria bacterium
GCTCGGCGTCGTAGGTGACGTCGCGGAGCGTCTCTGGCGCCACCTGGACCGGTGTCTTCCAGACCAGACCCTCCACCAGCGGCACGACGCGACCGCGTCCCTCGCCGCGGAAGCGGGCCGCACCCGTCTGGAGCCAGGCCAGTCGCCGGCCGAGGGCGACCGCCTGCTGCCAGAGCGCCGGGTCGGCGGTGAGCGGAACCCGGGGCCCCGGCGTCTCCAGGGCGGCTGCGAAGCGCGACTGGTAGGCGGGCGCCGAGAGCAGGGCCACCACGTAGGCCAGCAGATCCTCGGGCGAGGGCGGCGCGGTGCCGTGGGCCTCCCCCATGGCGGACAGCAGCTTCCGGGTGACGTTGGGCTCGCGGGCCTCGGCGTCCCGGTAGAGCGGGATGACGTCCTTTCCGCCGAAGCTTCCCCGGAAGAAGTCGAGATCGGGGATGTGGGCCGTCACCACACAGCACGGGCCCGCGCTCACCTGCTTGGTCATGGGGGCGACGAGGAACACCTGGTCGTCGGAGTGGGACTGCCAGAGCGAGGGGCGCTCGAGGGCGGCGAGGCGGGGGTCGGCGAAGGTGTACTGGCGGTCGTAGCTGCGGTAGCCGTAGGGCACGATGGCCTGCGAGGCCGCGTCGGTCGGCTCGTCGGCGAGGCGCGGCAGGCCGGCCACATCGGTGAAGATGTTGCGCCCGTGCTTGCTGGTCTTGAAGGCCTCGGGCCGCTCCTCGACGGGCGCGGCCATGAGCCGGCGCCAGCGCGCCTCCAGCACCCCTCGACTCGGTGAGATGGGCCAGGTCCGCCCCACCTTGCAGCCCGGCTGTTGCCAGGGGAAGAGGTCGGCCAGGCGCGGGCTGTCCTGCCAGATGGCGCCGCCCGCCGCCGGCACGAAGGGCGAGCGGAGGTCTCCCTCGACCGTCTCCCAGGGGCCCTGCAGCGGATCTGCACACCGGGCGATCTCATCGAGAGCAGCGAGCTTCTCGGCCCGGGCCCCCTCCACCCGACGGTAGCTCAGCCTCGCCGGGCGCTTGGGATCGTGCGCAGCCGTTCGGACCAGCACCACAACCGCCACCGGCGTCTCGATGGCGAAGACGTTCTCGTCGGAGTTGGCGCCCTTGTTGTCGCCCCCCAGGTCGAGGATCCAGGCCTCGTCGCAGCGCTCTCTGACGAGCTGGCGCAGGCCCACGAAGCCCGGTCCGCGCAGCCAGCTGCTTCCCGTGATGAAGGCCACCACGCCTGGGCCCGAGCCATGGGCCTCGAAGGCCTTCCAGAGGGCCCAGCGCCAGAAGTAGACGTAGAGGTTGTAGAGGCTCGCGTGGTGGCTGAAGATCGTGTGCTTCTTGGCCACGTCGAGGACATCGTCGAAGAGGGGGCGCTCGCGGCCACGGCCCCGCTTCAGGGGCTCGAAGAGCCACCCACCGGCACCCCGACCCGACCCGTCCCGTGCGAGGCGGCGGTAGGGCGGATTGCCGAGCACCACGGTGACGCGCTGCTGTGCCTTCACCCGCTTGGCCCGGTTCTGCTCCAGGGCCAGGACGCGGCCCGCGCCGAAGAGGGAGATCTGATCCTGCAGGCCCTCGGGGGTCTCCAAGGTGTCGGTGAGGATGACCTTGGCCTGGTGACCTGACGTGGGATCGAGCTCGCGCAGCCGCTGGGTCAGCCGGAGGTGCGCGACGGCATATGGGCCGGGGAGGACCTCGAACCCGACGGGGTTTTCGGCAAGGTTGGCCGCCGCCTGGGCGGGACCGGCGGGCCCCCGGAGCGCCTCCATCCGGGCCGCTGCACGGTCGATGACCGCGAGGGGAAAGGTCCCCGTGCCCACCGCCGGATCGAGGGTCACCACGCCGCTGTCGGCGAGGCCCGCGCGGCAGCCGAAGCGCTCGACCAGCACGTGGTCGACCATGGCGACCATGGCCTCCACCACCGCTGTGGGCGTGTAGTAGACCCCCGCCTGCTTCCGCTCGTCGGGGGCGTAGACGCCGAGGAAGTCCTCGTAGAAGTACAGCCAGGGCTCGCCCCGCGCGTCCGAGCTCTGGCGCACCCGCTCCAGATCGATGGCGCTCACCAGGCCCTCGAGGTGGCCGAGCTCGACGCGCACGGCGTCGTAGAGGGGCTGCTCGAGGAGCGGGCCGAAGGCCGCCGACATGACCGGGCTGATGCCCTCGATGGCCGCCCGGGCCTCCTCCACGCTCACCAGCCCGTCGCCGTCGGTGTCGGCCTCCATGCCCGTGAGCACCGCGAGCACCATGCCGTAGGACACGACCTGGGAGATGCCGTCGGCGAAGTCGCGTGGGGTCGACTCCAGGTGGATGGCCGTCCGCCAGCCCGCGAGCTGGGCGCGGGCGAGCTCTCCGGCCTCCGACTCCTGATCGAGCAGCCAAAGCAGCTTGTCGCGCAGGTCGGCGGTGCGCCAGGCCAGGCGCCGAGAGAGCTCGACCACCGAGCGCACCGGGCGGCAGCGCGCCGACACGAAGCGCCGCAGCAAGGCCGCGGGGGGGGCCGGATCCCACGCCTCGGGCGCCTCGAAGGGCAAGGGCGCATCGAGGCCCGCGACCTCGCCGTCCAGATAGAGCCGGGCCGTGCGGCCGTTGCAGACCACGAGCACCTCGGCCTCCGCGGCCATCCGCTGCCACTGCTCGCGGTTGCGAGCGGTCCAGGTGGCCGTGTCCACCGAGACACTCGGCGCCTTCAGCTCGATGTAGCCGCGCTGACGACGGCGCCTGCCCACCTGCTGGAGCACGCCGAGGTCTGGCCGGGGGCGCCCGGTTCGCTGCTCGCGCAGGAGGGTCAGCGACCCCAGACCCGCGCTGGCCGCCACCGCGCGGAACAGGTGGCTCACCGGCGTGGTGAGCTGGGCCTCCGGCTCCGCGGCCACCCCGGCCCCCGCGGCAGCGTGCACGTCATGGTGGAAGCGCTGGGCGAAGGCGGCAGCGTCCATGCCAGCTCAGCCGCCCGCGACGTGAGCTCGACAGGCGGCGAGGCGGCGGGCCACCTCCTCGGCGCCGAGGATGTCCATCACACCGTGGAGATCGGGGCTCTGCCGGCTGCCGGTGAGCGCCACCCGGAGCACCGCCATGAAGTCGCCGATGGCGCCGGGGTAGGCATCGGGGTTCTTCTTCACCTTCTTGGCCGACTTGGCGTAGCCCCGGTCGA
The DNA here is from genome assembly GCA_016845285.1 of Deltaproteobacteria bacterium. Lineage (GTDB taxonomy): Bacteria > Myxococcota_A > UBA796 > UBA796 > UBA2385 > BH17. The sequence goes on from JAERSX010000118.1 coordinate 3,145, forward strand.
GGGCGTGGGCCTTGACCCGACCGAACCAGTCGCGGCTGGACTCGCCGTCGCCCGGCGCCAGCTCGCCCGCGAAGGCGCCGAGGACGTGGACGAGCTCGTCGGTGCCGAGGTCGGGCAGGGCGTCGTAGGCCGCCGGAAGCGCCCCATCGAAGCGAGAGCGGAAGAAGAAGCCGAAGCGCGTGGGCACGTCCGACCAGCAGGCGATGTCCTTGCGGGGGGGCTCGGCGTCGCGACCGATGTTCATGGCGGCCTTGCCGAAGTCCGGCTCGGCATCGAGCAGCGCGGCAAAGGCGGGGTCGTGGGCGGTGGCCCAGGTGTGCACCGCCGCGTACAGCTCGTCGGTGGACAGCCGTGCGACCACCTCGCGGCTCACCGACGCCAGCTTCACCAGATCGAAGAGCGAGCTGGCCCGGCTCAGGTTGTCGACGGACAGCTCGAAGTCATGGAGCGAGGCCGAAGGGTTGGCCGCTCGCCAGTCCTCGAAGGCCGAGTCGAGGAGGTTGAGCAGGTACTCCAGGACGGCCGTCGGCGGGTAGCCGGCCTGGTGGTAGTAGTCCATGGACGCCTCGTCATCGAGACGCTTGCTGAGCTTGCGACGAGAGGCGCCGTCCTGCTTGGCCACCGGCGCGATGTGCGCGATGGGGGGCCGCTCCAGGTCGAGGAAGCGGAAGATCTGCAGGTGGATGGGCGTGGTGCTCAGCCACTCGTCGCCCCGGATGATGAGCGTGATGCCCATGAGCGTGTCGTCGATGGGGTGGGCGAAGTGGTAGGTCGGGTAGCCGTCGGACTTGAGCATCACGGCGTCGGTGAGGTTGGCCGTGAGCGTCAGCTTGCCGCGGACGCGATCCCGGAAGTCGATCTTGTCGCCCGGGGATGCATCGGAGCGCAGGCGAAGGACGAACTGCTCTCCCGCCTCGAGACGTGCCTTCACCTCGTCCACCGACAGGTCCCGGCAGCGGGCCCAGGGGCCCCACACCCCGATGGGGGCATTGTCTGCGCGCTGTTGTTCCCGGATCTCGGAGAGCTCGTCGGCGCTCAGGAAGCAGGGGTAGGCATGGCCCCGGCGCACGAGCTCGCGGCCATGGGCGTGGTAGAGCGGCAGCCGCTCGCTCTGCTGGTAGGGGCCGTGCTCGCCCACCTGGCTGCCGTCGAGCTGCGGCCCCTCGG
>JAERSX010000119.1 GCA_016845285.1 Deltaproteobacteria bacterium
GACAGGTACAGGTACCGACCGTAGTGGGGATAGTCGAGGCCGTAGATGGTGAAGACCGGGGAGGCGCCCGAGGTGATCCAGCTGCTCGTGGCGTCCGCGCTCTCCCAGAGGAAGCTGCCGGCGACGGCCGAGTAGTAGAGGTCGGCGGAGTACTCCTCGTTGAGACCCTGAGCCAGGGAGGCCTGGCCGCCGTAGTGGAACATGCCTCCGTCGGCCCGCGTGATGGTGGCCGCCCCGCTGATGACCTCGGCATCCCAGAGGTTTCCGTCGCCGAAGACGTCCTCTTGGTCGTAGATGTAGGTGAAGCCGTAGCCGTCGAAGCGGGTGCCGTCGTCGCTGGTGCACTGGCTGTACCAGAAGACGTTCCCGTCCTGCTCGTACCAGTCCGGACAGGTCGTGTCGGCGCCCTCCAGCGAGCTCTGGTACGCCTCGAAGACGGGCTGCGCGCTCAGCTTCAGGGCGGCGTCCACGAATTCATCGAGGCCCAACGACATCTCATCGAGATCGGGGATGGCCGTCTGTCGATCGTCCTCGTACTCGTAGGCGGAGGGGGCCTCGACCAGGGTGGTGGTGCCGGTGGGGGCCACCTCTTCCGAGGAGCCGCAGGCAGCGAGGAGGACGAAGGACAGCGATCGCATGGGCCTCCCCTGAGTCGGGAGTGGGTCTCGCAAGGTCGGAACCGCGACCTCGCGTCGGCCGAAAGAAAACCTGCATGGCATTGTCGCCAGTCTCGCCCGAACATGTCTTGGCTGAAGGGCAGAGATTAAGGGCTTCTTGCCACAGACCGCCACCACGCGTTCTGGGCGGAGGGTCCATGGGCCTCGAGACGTGGAAGCGGGCGCAAAACCTTCAGGTGGTCACCCTTGCCGAGGGGGCGCTGCTCGCCAAGCTCCTCGACTTCCAGTTCGATCTGGACGATCACCACATCTACGGCTGGCGTCTCAAGACCCCGGGAGTGTTCAGCAAGATCGGCGGCGTACGAGCCGACAACCTCACCCTGGTGGGTCGTGATGTGGCCTTCGTTCGGGCCGAGGCCGACGTGGACTGGGAGATGGGAAAGGCGGGCCATGTCGATGGTCGAGCCTGGGCCAGCACCTACCAGGGGGCGGGGGTCATGAGCCGAAGAGGCGAAGCGCTGGGAGCTGTGCAGGACTTCGTCATCGACCGGCAGGGTGATCGGGTCACCGGTCTGCTGCTCCATGGGGGACGGCTCGTCCCTCTCGACGACGCAGTTCGAACCGGCCCGAGCGCGGTGATCGTGCCCTCGAGGGACAAGGTGGTGGAGCTGGACGAAGGCGGGCCCCATCCCGAAGACGAGCGGGGGTGGTGGAAGCGCCTGCAAGAGTCCCTGGGCGGGGCTCGCACAGACGAAGAAGACGAACGCTGAGGGGTGGAGTCCGACGCCGGAGTCCTTTGCTTTGGCGCGAGGCCTGAGGCAGGCTCTGCCCCCGAACGTCTGGCTCAGAAGTCGATGACCTTGGCGTCGTCACCCCGCGGTCGCGTCGGGACCACCACGTGCGCGCCCTCGGGTTCGTAGAGCTCGACATAGCGGGCGTAGTAGCCCGAGACCTTCTTGACGTAGTCGCGGGTCTCGTCGTACTCGATCTGCTCGACCAGGGCGTCGAGGTTGATGTCCCGTTCCCAGTAGGCCCGGTACCAGCGCGACATGTTGTGGGGACCGCCGTTGTAGCTGGCGACCGCCAGCGGGAAGACCCCGTCGAAGCGCTCGAGCAAGCGCGACAGGTAGTAGGTGCCGTATCGGAGGTTGATGCTGGGGTCCTGCAGGTCGCCGGGTGAGTACCGTGACTCGCCGAGCATGGCGGCCACGCGGGCGCCGGTTCGAGGCATGACCTGCACCAGCCCGATGGCCCCTGCGTGGCTCAGCGCATCGGCACGGTAGCGACTCTCCTGCCGCATGATGCCGAGCACGAGGTAGGGGTCGACGCCGTAGACCCGGCCATGGGCCCAGACCTCGCGGGCCCGCACCACCGGGTAGGCAAGCCTCAGGGCCTCGTCTTTTCCCTCGGCGTCGGCGGCCGTCTTCCAGAGCCCGTAGCAGAAGCGCGCGGCGTGGTAGTCGTCGCGGACGAAGAGGAAGTGGGCCCGCCACTCCGCGCCGGGGATGTACACCTCGCGGAGGCGCTGCTGGCGCTCGGTGGGAGAGCTGGCGTTGCGGGCGAGGTCCCACTCTCGGTAGACCTTCGCCAGGGCGATCCCAGCCTCCGTGTAGAGGCCGGCGTTGGCGAGGTCGTATGCGGCCGGAAGGGCGGACCAGAGGGTCTTGTAGCGTTCACTGAAGCGGTAGAAGTCCTTCTCCGACTGTGCGGGGTCGAACCACTCGCAGGCCTGGTAGCCACTGGGAAACGAGCCGTCGAGGGTGGGGATGGCGTCGACCAGCGCGCCCAGGTTGGTGTCGGCGAGGGCCGGCGCAGCGGAGCCTCCGTCCTTGGCTGGGGTCTCAGCGGTCTCGGGGATGGGGGATGGCGCCGGCTCGATGTCGGTCGAGGTGGAAGCGGAGAGGGACGCCCAGCGGAGCCCCTGCCAGTCCACCTCGCGACTCCGCCCTTCGTAGAGGGGCTTGGTGGTGCCGTCGTCCTGGTGAACGCCCAGCCGTGAGGCGACGCGGACCTCGGTGGTTGAAGGAACGGAAGGAACGGACGACCAGCTCGGTGCTTTGGGGAGGGGGTCGCCGTGCCACAGGCCGTCCCGTACCGTCCAGGCTGTGTCTACATCGACCTCGGCGGCGTCACGAACGAGTCGGTACCAGCCGCTCTCGTCTCGCTCGATGGCCTCTTCGAGGGCGACCGCTGCTTCGTCGGTCTTTCCCTGTGCAGCGAGGGCCTTGCTGCGCCAGTAGCGGGCTTGGACCTCGAAGTCGCGGCGCCGTGTGATGAGGACGTCGAAAGACTCGATAGCTGCGGCATGATCGCCGGCATGGTGCATGCTGTAGGCGTGGTAGAAGCGGTACTTTCTGCCTTCCTTTCCGCCCCGCGTCATCAAGGCGCCGAAGCGCTCGGCGGCCTCTGGATAGGCGCCGGCGTGCAGCGCGGCCCAGGCCACGTCGTCCTTGGCGATGCGCCAGCGGTACGTGCTTCCGTGCGCGTCGAGGCCCTTGTGCCCCCACTCCAACACCCGGTCGTAGAGGCCGGCTCGGCGCAGGGCAGAGAAGATGCGCCAGGCGAGATCTGCGGAAGGCGCGGCGGCGTACTCGACGGCGAGCGAGTCGGCCAGCACGTCGTAGCGGCGGGTGCCCCATGCAAAGCGGTCTTCGTTCCGGGACACCCAGTCGGCCACGGTCTCGTCGCTCTCGGCCAAGGCGGCGAGCTCCTGAAAGCTGGTCCACGCCTCGTCGTAGCGCCCTGAGCGGCGCAGGGACTCGCAGCGGCGCATGCGCGTCTGCACATCGTCGGGAATGGCGGTCTCGTGGCCGTCCTCGGCCAGCTGGGCCAGTGTCTCCTCGGCCGCCATGGCAGTCGAGGGGAAGGTGTGGCTGATGGCGAGTTCCTGGAGCATCTTCACCGCGTTGGCAGGGCGAGCCTGCGCTTCCGCCAGGGCGATGGCCAGTCGGATCTCCTCCTCGCGGGCGGTGTCCGGGTGCCGCTCCAGGTAGCTCTTGTAGCTGGCCTGGGCGCGTGCGCGAGACCCGTGAGCGGCCCATGCATCGCCGATGAGGAGCAGACACTCGTCGGCCTGGGGGCCTCGAGGCCAGGTCTCGCGGTAGGTCGTGCACTCCTTCACCGCCACGGTGTGACGTCCCCGGAAGTGGTCGACCCGTGCCTCGTTCCAGGCCCCATAGGGTGCCAGAGGGCCATCAGCGCGACGCACCCGGTAGAAGTGCGCGCTCGCCAGGTTCCAGTTCTCCAGCTCCATGTGGGCGAGCCCGAGGAGGAGGTGGCCGGCGGTTCGACTTCGACCCCACGGCGGCCGCCGATTCTCGAGCCAGGGGCTCAGGGCTTGAACCACACCTGCCGCGTCCCCCTGGTTCCATCGCTCGCGCGCGAGGGCCAGTGGGTCCTCTGGAGGTGCTTCTACGCGACCTGGCGCCACCTCAGGTGCCTGCGGCAGCACCATGCCCGCCGCGGTCACTGTCGCACCATAGGCGGCGCCCTCCAAGGTGGGGGCTTCGGAGGCATGGGCGATCGTCACGCCCAGCAGCAACATCCAGGTGGCAGCGCGACGCACGGCTAGCTGCCCAGTTCGGCCTCGTTGAGCGGGCCCGCCGTGGTGCCGTCTTCGAAGTAGATCTCGTAGGCGTCGGCGGAGGCGGCCGTGATGATCCATCCGCTGCGGCCATCGCTCAGCCGAACGGGGTCACCCACCTTGTGGCTGCCACCTTCGGGTGGCGTCGCCTCTTGGATGGGCTCGTCGTGCTCGATCCACTCGGCGAAGCCACCGCGCAGGCGCCGGGACAGGCCCCAGCCTTGCTCTCGCAGCCAGGTCGCCATGTCGTCAGAGCCGAGCTCGCCCGTCTGGTCGTAGATGGTGACGCGCTTGCTCTTGTCCTTGGGCAGGGCATCCGTGCGCGACTTCAGCAGCTCAAGTGGCAACACCAACGCGCCTGGGAGCACACCGGTCGCGATCTCTCCTGGGGGGCGGATGTCGACGAAGAAGGGTGGCACGCCACCGGCCAGCTGAGCAGACACCCAGGTGCGGCCGATGTCGGTCTTGTGGTTTGCCCCGGGCGTGTCGCCGTCGCCGTCCACGATCTTGGGGATCACCGATGGGTCGAACTTCGACGGATCTGGATTGCCCCGGGCGTTCGGATCTCGATCTTCGGTATCGAATTCCATGTTGAAGGCCTTGATCGCAGCCTTGCGGACGACCTTCTTCAAGCGATCGCGAAACATGTGGGCTCCTGTGGGCGGAGCATAGCCCGCACGTCGCGGGTGCGGGGCGACGCCCGGCATCACATCAAGCGGAATGCCGTGGCTGAGCGTGCTAAAGGTGCGTCACGCCTGCCTCTGCCGGAGACCCCTGAATGAGCCTTGTCAAGACGATCCTCCTCGGCCGCCCCAACGGGATCCGCTCCAAGCTCCGCAAGGTGGTCGGTGGTGGCTCCCGCGACGTCGACACTTCGCCCGACTCGTCGTATTCGGCGCCCAGGCAGGACAGCCGACCTGCACCGGCCGAGCAGGCGCTCGGGCTCCATCCCGAAGCCCCCAAGGACATCACCCCGCCCGAGGGCTACGAGGTGGTGCTCCACAAGGATGCGCTGAAGCCCGGAAAGGTGGTGGAGATCATCATCGCCGGAAAGGCCATCGCTGTGGCCAACGTGGACGGCGAGTTCCACGCCTGCACCAACAGCTGCCCCCACGCTGATGGCCCCTTGGGTGAAGGCGAGCTCGACGGCAGTGTGCTGAGCTGCCCGTACCACGGATGGCGCTTCGATCTGTCCGACGGTAGCTGCCTCACCAACGCGGACGTCACGCTCAAGACCTTCGATGTGGCGATCGAGAAAGACGCTGTCTGCGTGAGGCTCTAGGCCCACGTCCGAGGGATACCTATGGTGCGCGCTGCCGCCCGTACCGGCACTTCCACCGAGGTTGCTCTCGCGTCACTCGTAGAGGACCTGAGACCGATAAGCCCGGCGGTGGTGCTGGCTTTTCATGGTGCCAGACACGACGGTGGCGTCGTTCAGCGCACCCTCCAGGCAGCCTTTCCCGATGCTGCCTGTCTCGGGTGCAGCACCGACGTCGAACAGGTTGGTCCCCAGGGCCTGATCGAGGGGGGCATCTCGGCCTTCGCCTTTGGTCCGCCGGCACGGGCCGCGGTGGTCTGGGTCCGAGATCTGGTGGGTTGGCGCTTCGAAGACGGTCGTCCGCTGGTGCGCCGCCTTGCGCGCCGACTGGGCAGGAACCTCGGGCCCGATCTCATGCTCATCACGCTGACGGATGGGCTGAGCGGTGTGGAGGATCGGCTGCTGGCGTCGCTCGCCGCGGCAGCGCCGGGTGTTGCACTCGTCGGCGGAGGGGCTGGAGACGACGGACGGTTCCGCACCACCTCCACCTTCGGTGACGGTCGCCATGGCTATGGCAGCGCTGTGGTGTGCTTGCTCGAGCCCGGGCGGCCCTTCCACCCCTTTGCAGTCCACCACATGGAGGAGGGGGCGGAACGGATGGTCGTCACCGCTGCACGCCCCGATGAGCGCGTGCTCTTGGAGCTGAACGGCCGCCCGGCTGCGCGGGTCTACGAGGAGCTCGCGGGCCTCGCGCCCGGCACCCTCGATCGCGATCCGCACCTGCCGTTGGCCAGCCCCCTCCACTTCGGGTTTCGAGCATGTGGTCAGCTACACGTGCGCGCTGTGCTGCGGGCGCAGGGCAAGGGCTTGGCGTTGGCGGGCTCCGTGTCGGAGGGGCTGGTTCTCCGCGCAGTTCGAGGCGGTGACCTTCTCGGCGCCACCCGCGATGGGCTCGCCCGGGCCTGTGCCGAGCTGGACGATCCGGAGGCTCTGTTGCTCTTCTCCTGCTCTGGGAGGGCGATCCAGGCTCGTTCTCTGGGTCAGCTTCACGCCCTTGGCCAAGCGATGACGCGAATCCCCGCTGCGGGTCTCAGTTGCATCGGGGAGCACTTCGGGGCGTTAAATGTGAATTATACGCTGACCGGGGTTGCCTTCGGGAGGAGCTGATCAGTGCGGGACGAGGATGAGCTGACCCTCCTGCGCGGTCGGCTGGCTGCTGCCGATCGCACCATAGAGGTGCTGATGGACCGTGTCGAGGGTGCGCTCATGGCCGCCGAGCCCGGTGACGTGGCCATCGGGCAGGCCATTGCTGGACTGGAGACAGAGGTTCGCGCCACCCGTGCAGGTCTCGATGCCCGCGAAGCGCGACAGGTCTTCGACGGCTACCCGGAAGGTCTGCTCCTGATCGATGATGCCGGTGAGATCCTGGCCGCCAATCGCCACGCGGGCCGTGCCCTCGAGACACCGATGGACCAGCTCCTGGGCGTCTCGCTCTCCACCTGGTTTCCTCCGCCGGGCTGGGACCAGCTCGCGGCGGTGTTGGCGGCTCGGCTGCCTGAGCCAGTGGCCACGGTCCTGAGCGACGCCGATGGGCGGACCCATGCGCTGACCATCTCCTGGGCATCGGATGGCACGGCGGTGGTGGTCCTGCGGGCACCTTCAGCCGACACCATTCTCACCGACGAGCTCGTGCGGACCCGTCGCATGGCTGGGGTGGGGCGGCTGGCCAGCGATCTCGTGCGAGCCCTGGCCAATCCGCTCGCCTTGGTGCAGGCACGCCTGGAGATGCTCGAGTTCTCGAATCTCGAGGCACCTGCGGTGCGCTTGCTGGGCGAAGTTCAGAGCGACGCAGATCAGATCTCCGCCATCGCGCGGGATCTGCTCGCCTTCGTGGAGATCCGCGAGTTGACGCATCGGGAGACGCTCCTCGACGAGCTGGTGGCCGGGGCGCTCGACGAGCTGCGGAATCGCACCTCAAAGGTGGAGGTGGCACCCCAGATCCTCGAGCCTGTTGCCAAGCTGAGTCTGGATGTGGACATGGTCCGCCAGATGTTGGTCCATCTCGTGCTGCATGCGGCGGAGGGGGCGCGGCGCGGCAGGCCCATCGAGCTCATCGCTGGGCTCGACCCTGCCGGTGTGCTCGTCCTCCGCGTCCGGCGGGAGGGGAGGGGGTTGAGCACCGCAGAACGTGACCGTCGCTCGCCCCTCGCAGACGAAGGCTCGGGTGGGAGTGACTGGTCCCTGGGCTTCTCCCTGGGGCTGGCCTGGATGCTGGTGCAGCAGCACGGTGGAATGTTGACGGCCCAGGACGGTGCCGTCGGAGGCGCCGAGTACCGCATCACCTTGCCGCAAGGGTCGGCTCCTGCGACCGTGGAAGGTCAGCCGGCCTCGGCACGTGTGCTGCTGGTCGACGATGACACTCTTCTGCTGCAGTCCCTGTCCCGTCTGCTCTCCGCAGAGGGGTACCGTGTCCAAGAGGCCGGGTCAGCGGAGGAGGCCTTGGAGCTCCTGGCAGTGTCGGAGGTGGACGTCGTCTTCTCAGACATCTCGCTGCCGGGGATGGACGGCGAGACACTGGCCGAGCGCATCGGGGAGC
>JAERSX010000120.1 GCA_016845285.1 Deltaproteobacteria bacterium
CTCGAGGGCGATGTCCACCGCCTCACCGGCTGCGTCCGCCCCCAGTGGGCCCACCATGGCCTGGGCCAGACCGCACAGCGCGCCCACCAGCCGCGGGGCGTCGTGGCGCCCCTCGATGGCGAGGTCGAGGGCCTGGTTCCAGGCCCAGGAGGCTGCATCCAGCCAGCCAGCACGCGCCAGAGCCTGTCCGACGCCCCGAAGCAGCAGCATGCGGTTGAGCCAGTCCATGTCGGACTCGGCGCTGACCGCCTCGCGGGCCAGCACGGTGGCACCCGCAGGATCGTTCGCCGCCACCACGGCCTCGGCGAACTCCACCACCAGGCGGCGCCGATCGGCTGCATCGCGGACCGCGGCGATGGCGGACCGCGCCTGGTCCCAGGCCTGTGCGTCCGGCTCTTCGCCCCGTGTGGCCGCCGCGATGGCGATGCGGCTCCGGGCCCCAGCGACCCCGTCGTAGACGAGCTGATCGGCCCATCGGCGGGCGACCAGCAGGTCTTCGGCCTCGCCGATGCGGACCCGCAAGGACACCACCCGTGCCGTCGCCTGCCCCGCGCTCAGCCAGTCGGGGCGGGGGGTCCAGCGCTTGCCGCTCTCGGCTGCGGCACGGGCACCCCCGAGGTCGGCACGGGCCTGGGTGTGGTCGCCATCTGCCAGGGCACGCTCGGCCAGGGCCATGTAGGTGGCGCCGCGGGCACCCACATCGGCGAGGTCGAGCAGGAGCTCGCGAGCCAGCCCGCCTGCGCCCTGTGCGACGGCCACGTGGGCCAGCCCCTCGAGGAGCTCGGCGCGCACCCGCTCGTCCTCGACGGCATGCGCCTGGTCGATGGCCTGGGTGAGCAGGTTGTGCGGATGCATCAAGCCGACTTGGGACATGGACCCCTCCCCGCGCGGCCACAGTAACGAACCCTGGGAAGGCGGGCGCGGTCAGCACAGCACCCGACCGCCCCGTTAGGATCGTCCACCGGAGGCACCGTGTCCGATCTTCCCCAGAAGCGACCCGGCACAGCCGTGCTCGGCCCCCCCATCAAGGGCGACGACGCGGTCGCCAGCTTCGTCCCCTTCGGCATCGGCCAGGACAAGCCCCACCACTTCGTCGAGATGGCCGAGGTGATGTGGGAGAACCGTGACTCCCTCCCCTACGCCTGGAACATCCTCAACAACGGCGTCTGCGACGGCTGCTCGCTGGGCCCGCGGGGCCTGCGTGACGACGTCATCGAGGGCACCCACCTCTGCACCACCCGCCTGAAGCTGCTGCGGCTCAACACCATGCCCGCCCTGGCGCCTGCAGATGTCATGGACATCGACCGACTCCGTCAGCTCTCCAACAAGGAGCTCCAGGAGCTGGGGCGGATCCCCTACCCCTTCGTCTACCGGAAGGGCGATCGGGGCTTCAAGCGGGTGAGCTGGGACGAGGCCATGGGCATCGCAGCGGAGCTCACCCGAGACGTACCCGGCGAGCGCATGGGCTTCTTCGCCACCAGCCGCGGTGTCACCAACGAGGCCTACTACACCTTCACCAAGGCCGCGCGGCTGCTCGGCAGCAACCACGTCGACCTCTGCGCCCGCCTCTGCCACGCCGCCACCGTGGCCGGCTTGCTGGGCACCATCGGCTACGGCGCCCCCACCTGCTCGCTGAAGGACCTCATCGGCACCGATGTGCTGCTGCTCATCGGCACCAACATCAGCAACAACCAGCCCGTCACCATGAAGTACCTCATGGAGGCCAAGCGCAAGGGCACCCGCGTGGTGGTGGTCAACACCACCCTGGAGAAGGGGCTGGAGCGGTACTGGATCCCCTCCGACGTGAAGTCGTGTCTGTTCGGCACCCAGCTCATGGACGACTTCGTGCAGGTCAAGGCCGGCGGCGACATCGCCTTCATGAACGGCGTGCTCAAGGCGCTCATCGCAAAGGGCGCCCAGGATCAGGACTACATCGACACCCACACCGTGGGCTTCGATGAGATGGCCGCCAAGGTGGCCGGCCAGAAGTGGTCCGACCTCGAGCGGGTGAGCGGGGTGGCCCGCAACCGCATGGAGTGGGTGGCCGAGCTCTGGGGCCGGGCCCGGTCGGGCGTCACCATCTACAGCATGGGCCTCACCCAGCACAGCCACGGCGTCGAGAACGTCGAGGACGTGGTCAACCTGCACCTCGCCCGTGGCTTCATGGGACGAGAGAAGTGCGGCATCCTGCCCATCCGTGGTCACTCCGGTGTGCAGGGCGGGGGCGAGTGCGGCGTGAACCCGGCCAAGCTGCCCGGCGGCTTCAAGATCGGCCCGGAGACCAGCGCCCGCTTCAAGGAGCTCTGGGGCGGCCACGACATCCCCGAGTGGGCGGGCCACAGCACCGGCCCCATGGTGGAGGCCGCCGCCGCAGGCGAGCTCGACCTCTTCTACAACCTGGGCGGGAACCTCTACCACACCATGCCGGATCCCGAGTTCGTGCGCGAGGCATATGCAAATGTCAAGCTGCGTATCCACCAGGACATCGTCATCAACACCTCGACGCTGATCGAGCCCGGCGACACCATCCTGCTCCTGCCGGCTCAGACCCGCTACGAGCAACGTGGCGGCGGCACCTCGACCAACACCGAGCGCCGGGTCCGCTTCTCTCCCGAGATCGAGGGCCATCCCTACGTGGGCGGTCCAAGCCCGAGTACGAGATCCCCTGCCGCATCGCCTGCGCCATCAAGCCAGAGCTCGCCAACACCCTGACCTACAAGG
>JAERSX010000121.1 GCA_016845285.1 Deltaproteobacteria bacterium
CGCTCGGTGAGCTCGGGTTCCGCTACGTGCTGGTCGACCATCAAGAGGTTCGCGCGCGTCTCGAAGCGATCGGCAACATCAAGGGTGCTCAGCGTCAGGTGCGCATGGTGCGGGTCAGGATGAGCGGTCTGCTGGGGTCAGCCGCCTACGACGACGGTACCCATGCCCTGTACCTGCCGTGGGGAGGCAGCCTGAGCTGTGACGAGGACGGGGCCGCCTCGCGATGAGTCGTGGGGGCGGGTACACTCGACGCATGCGTTCTCAGCTCCTTGATGTGCCGGCTCTCGCTCTTCTGCTCTTCGCGTGCGTGGCTGTTGGATGTGGTGACAAGAGCGACGACACCGCCAGCAGCGCAACGGGCTCGAGCGGAGGCGGCAGCGGCGACGGAGATGGAGAGGGCTCCGGCGAGGGTACGGGCGACAGCGGCTCCGACTCCGGTAGCGGCTCTGGCGGCGACGACACCGGCATCTGCGGCGAGGGCTACGATCTCACCTGGGACAATTGGGGCAGCAGCTTCTTTGCGACCTACTGCGACAGCTGTCATGCCGCGTCGTCCCCCAACCGCTTCGGTGCACCTGAGCACGCCACCTTCGACACCCTCGAAGAGGTGGAGGCCTGGTCCACGGTCATCTACCTGATGGTGCTCGAGGACGAGACCATGCCTCTGGGTGGCGGGGTCTACGAGGAAGACCTCTACCTGCTCGACATCTTCCTCACCTGCTCGCTCTAGGGCGCACGCTCAGCCGCCCTGCAGCGGGGCCATGCCGCGAGCGATCTGCCCTGCGAGATCGCGATCGACAGCCTTTGCTGCGACCTTGATGGCGTTGCGGATGGCCCGTGCGTTGCTGCGGCCGTGGGCCTTGATGACCACCTTGTCGAAGCCGAGCAGGGGGGCTCCGCCGTACTGCTTCCAGTCGGTCAGGGTGCGCAGTTGCTTGAGTCCCTTGGCCAGCATGGCGATGCCCAGCCGCCACTGGATCTTCCGATCCATGGAGTCCTTGACCAGATCGGCCACCACCTCGCTCACGCCCTCGAGCATCTTGAGCACGACGTTGCCCAGGAAGCCCTCGCAGACCACCACATCGACTGTGCCCTTGGGGATGTCCAGCCCCTCGACATTGCCGTGGAAGTCGATGGTGCCGAGCTCGCGCAGGCGCCGGTGGGCCTCGACGATGGCGGGCGTGCCCTTGTTGGCTTCGGTGCCGTTGCTCAGCAGGGCCACACGCGGGGAGGTGTTGTCGCTGATGATGCGGGCGTAGGCGCTGCCCATGACCGCGAAGCCCACCAGGTCTTCGGGCTCGGCGTTGAGGGTGGCACCCACGTCGAGCATGAGCGCGAAGGGGTCGCCCCGGGGGCCGTGGCGTTGTTCGGTCGGGTAGACAGCCGCCAGGGCGGCGCGCCGGATCCCGGGGATGCGCTCGAAGTGTCGGGAGGCCGCCAGGATTGTGGCGCCGGTGTGTCCAGCGCTGACCAGGGCGTCGGCGTCGCCAGCGGCCACGAGGCGACTGGCCACGTTGATGCTGCAGTCGGGCATGGCGTCGAGGGCCGCGCGTGGCTTGTGGTCCATGGCCACGCAGCCCTCGGCATGGACCACCTGGAGCCACGCGGGGTCGTGTGGGAACTCGTCGAGGAGCTCGTAGATCACGGCGCTGTCGCCCACCAGCAGCACCCGGACGGGCCGCTCCTCCCGAGACAGGGCTGCCGCTCCCTCGACGGCCGCTGCGGCTCCGTGATCTCCGCCCATGGCGTCCAGCGCCACCCGAACCATGACCCCTCCCATCGGGTCGACCCACGTGAGATGGGGATCGACCCGGCCAGCCTACCAGCCTCCGCCGAGCAGGCCTCCGACCGCCCCGGGACCCACGGTCTCGCCACCGCCGGCGTGGGGGATACCGAGGAGCAGATCGTCGAGACCGTCGCCGTCCAGGTCACCCCCGGCGACCGCGAAGCCACCCTCCACGCCGAGCTCGTCGGTGGTGAGACCGAGGGTGAAGTTGGCGAGGTCGACGGTGCCGGACAGGGGGCCGTAGGCCAGCAGTCCGCCGCCGGCGTTGCTGGATGTGTAGGACATGGCGGGCACGCCCACGAAGACGTCGGTCTGGTCGTCGCCGTCCACGTCGAGGTCGCCTTGGAGCGACCATCCTGCTCGCGCGCTCCCGTGCGGCCCCACCAGGACTGCTGTGGCGCTGTCGAGGCCTTGCTCGAGGGGGTCGGTCAGGACGTAGATCAGGCCCTCGCTGGTCTCCTCGAGGTAGGCGCCTGGCGCTGCGATGAGCACGTCATCGTGGCCGTCATCGTCGAGATCACCCGCTGACGCGACGGCGTAGCCGAGGAGCATCCAGTCGTCTCGACCGCGCCAGCCCTTGTCGGCGTCTGCGAGGGCGCTCTCGCCGTCCAGCGGGCCGAGCACCAGGTAGGCCAGGCCGCCGAAGCTCGCCTCGGCCCCCGAACCCCAGGCGCCCATGAGCAGGTCGCCCACGCCGTCTCCGTCGACATCCCCGGCTGCTGCCAGGGCCTGGCCCGCGAAGTCGTCCTTCTCCCGACCGTGGAGCACGGCGGCGGCCTCGGTCAGGCTGCCAGCGGCCGTGATCGGCCCGGCGACCACGAAGCCGGCGCCGCCGGCCACGCCGCTGCGATCGCTGAGGGGGGCGCCCAGGAGCACGTCGATGGCATCGTCGCCGGTGACCTCTGCGAAGGAGACGGTGCTGCCGGCCAGCTCACCGAGGTGGGTGCTGGTCCAGACCGTCCCTTCGTCGTGGAGCAGGCCCACACCTGCTGGCAAGGGCCCGGGCACCACCACGAAGCCCCCCGCGTCTTCGGCGCCGCCGTCGTAGCCGCGGATGCCCACCAGGAGATCGCCCACCCCATCGCCGTCCAGGTCCGCGCCACAGGCCACATCTCGGCCGGCCTGGTCGTCCTCGGCCGCGCCCACCAGGACTGTGGGCGCCTCGGAGAGCGAGCCTCCTCCCGACTGGGCCAGGTAGATGCGGCCCGCCTTGCCGTCTGCGACCGGCGCGCCGATGGCTACATCGGCGAGGCCGTCAGCATCGAGGTCTCCGGCACAGAGCGCTCGGCCGCTCTCGGAGCCGGCATCCTCACCGTCCCACCGAAGGTCGTAGGCGGACTCGTGGTACAGGCCCTCCGGCCTGCAGCCCTCGGTGTCTCCGCTGCAGTCGTCGTCCACGCCGTTGTCGCAGATCTCGGCAGCTCCCGGGTTCACCGAGGGGTCGTCGTCGTCGCAGTCCTCGGTGGCGGGCCAGCCATCGCCGTCGGCGTCCACGACTTCTTCGGGCCCGGTGTCGTCGGCCGATCCGGTGTCGTCGGCGGGGTCCGTGTCGCTGTCGACAGGGCCCGTCTGAGGCGGCGCCTTGCAGGAGCAGGCGGCAACGAGCAGGAGCAGTCGCACCCCCACACTCTAGCTCACCGATGCGTCATCCTGGGAAGGATCGGTGCCGTCCAGACGATCGAGGCGATCGCGGAGGGCCTGATGGGCTGCGCGGAGCTCGTCCAGCTCCCGGCGCAGGCCCGTGGTGGGATCTGCGCTGGACGCCTGGAGCCGAGCGCGGGCCTCGTAGGCGGTGCGTGCGACCCGCCCGTCCATGTCGCGGGTGTGGATGCGATGGAGCAGCGCTGCCGCGCCCGGAGTGCGGCTCCGGCCCAGGGCTCCGATGGCGGCGAGGCGCACCCGGAACTCGCCCTCAAGGGCCAGGGTCGACAGTCGGGCCACGGCGGTGGGGCGGACGGCTGAGAGGCTCCAGGCGAGTTGACCGAGTGCGGCGCAGGCGGCGACCTGGCAGCGGACCGGGCGGTGCGGCTGGGACCATGCGATCAGGTCGTCCAGTGCAGCCTCGTCACGACAGGACCCGAGGCCTTGCAGCGCACTCATGCGCAGCACCTCGGCCCAGCTGTCGCGGGTCAGCAGGGTGCGGCAGACGTCGACGGCTTGGGGGGCCTGGAGCCTGCCCAGAGCCTTGGCTGCCCCGCCCTCCACCGAGAGCGCGGGGTCGCCATCCACCGCCACCCGTGTGAGGGCGGCGAAGACCTCTGGGTGACGCTGTGTGGCCAGGGCGCCGACCAGGGCGGCACGGGCCTTTGGGTGGGGTTCGTCGGCCAGGCGTGCGAGCAGCGTGGCCCGGACCTCAGCACCACCAGCCTTGGAGAGTGCGCCGGCCAGGGAGGCCCGTACGCCCCAGAAAGGATCCTGTGCGAGGGCATCGCAGACGATCCGTCGGGCCTTCGGGCCGCCTTCGTCGAGGAGTCCGCGGGCGGCCCGGATTCGACCCACGACGCCGGGGTCATCCTTGAGCGAGGCTGCCAGCAGATCGACGGGTCCGTCGAGTCGGAGGTCGGCGAGCACGGAGAGGTGGGGATCGACCTCGACCCGGGCCGGCGGCTGGCTGCACGGCAGCGTGAAGACCTGACGGCGCTCACGCAGCGGCAGCTTCACCTCGGTGCGCGTGCCGTCCTCAGACTCGATGGCCAGGGGCAGGGCCACCTCGAAGCGCTCGGCGATTCCGGGGCCCTCTTGGGTCTGGGCGACGGTGACGGTCAGCAGGTCGTCGGCGTGTGCCACCGACACCTTGAGGACCGGATGCCCGGTGCCCGTGACGTAGGCCTGGAAGAAGGCGTCGAGGTTTCGACCTGTCGCCCACTCCATCGCAGCCTGGAAGTCGCGGGTGTGGACGGCGCCGTGGCGGTGGTGGTCGAGGTAGCGGGTCACGCCAGCCCAGAAGCCCGACTCGCCCAGGGTGCTGCGCAGCGTGTGGATGACCAGCGCGCCCTTCTCGTAGAGGTGGCGGTCGAAGAGATCGATGGGGTTGCGGTAGTCCCAGAGAACGAGGGGGC
>JAERSX010000122.1 GCA_016845285.1 Deltaproteobacteria bacterium
GGGGGAGACCGGGATGGGTGTGGTCGTGGTGGCCGTCGTCGTGGCGATGGGCGTGGGTGTGCCGGACCGCCTCGTGACGGTGCTCGTGCTCGTGGGTACTGGTGAGGAGGAGGCCGACGGCAGCGATCATGAGGACAGCCCCGAGGACCTGCACACCCTGCACGGGCTCACCGAGGGCCACCCAGGCCACACCGACACCGAGGAAGGGCGCCGTGGCGAAGAGCATCTGGGACCGCGTCGCGCCCAGCTGCTGCGCCCCGCGGATGTAGAGGACGATGGACGCGCCATAGGCGAAGGCCCCCACCCCCAGCGCGGCGAGGGTGGCCGTGGCCGATGGAAGTGTGCCCTCCAGCCACAGCCCCAGGGCGAGGTTCAACGAGCCGGCGACGAGGCCCTTGGCACAGGTGGTCTGGGCCGGCGTGTAGCCATCGATGGTGGCCGTGAAGTTGTTGTCGAGGCCCCAGCACACGCAGGCCGCGAGCACGAGCAGCGCGCTCGGCGCGACCGCGAAGCCATCGGGCGCGGCCAGGAGCACGCCCGCCACCACCACCAGTCCGCTCGCCACCCAGGCGCGCGCGTCGAGGTGCTCCTTGAAGAACGCCCACGCCAGGAGCGCAGTTGCGGTGGTCTCGAGGTTCAGCCAGAGCGACACGCTCGCCGCGGGGGCCACCCGGAGACCCCACAGCAGGGCGATGGGACCCAGCACCCCTCCGAAGAGGACCGCACCACCGAGGCGCCGGAGGTTGGCCGGGTCTCGACGACGCGCAGCCATGCCACCCCGACGCGCGAAGGGCAGGGTCGCGAGACCCGCCCCCAGGTAGAGCAGGCCGGCCAGGGTCAGCGGCCCGATGGCCCCATCGAGCAGGAGCTTGGATGCAGGTGTCGACGCACCGAAGAGGGCCGCAGCCAGCAGGCACCACAGCACCGGCGTGGCACCCCCCGAAGCCGGCACCGAGCCGCTCACGGCCACACCGTGCGAGTGGTCGACCAACCCGTGAGGTCAGCAGGGGCCATGACTACCCGATCACCACGTAGCGACCGGGGTCGGCGAGGGGCAGCTCGCCCTCCACGATCGAGGTGAACAGCCCCTCGAGGATGTTCTCTACACCGGGATCGGCCATGACCCGGCCCACCACGTGGAGGGGCAGCACGCACAGGGCACGATCCTCCCTCACCACGGCCAGGGCCTCGAGGCCATTGGGGTAGCCGAGCATCTCCCACTCCCAGCCAGCCAGCCGACAGATCTCGTCGCCATACAGGGCACCCAGGCGCATGGCGAGCTCGTCGGTCGACACGGTGATGGGGAGCTCGAAGCCCCGGCGCACCGCCTCCGCCATCACTCCGACGAACTTCGGCAGCATGCCCGCGTCGACATCGTCGGCCGACATGCCCACGTCTTCGGGTGAGGGCAGCAAGAAGAGCGCTCCCTCACAGAGCTGGCTCAGCTCGGCCTGTTCTTCGTCGGTCAGGGGTCGGGCGACGGGTCGGTCCACGGCCCAACCTCACCCGCAGGGCCCCGTTCGTCGAGGCACAAGTCGGCCTCAGGGACAGTCGGCCCGCAGCGCGAAGGGGAGCTCCTGACCTTCAGGCCCCTCGACGATGATCAGGTAGCGCCGAGGCGAGTTGTTCCAGATGGTGAAGGAGTCGCCGCCGGAGGTGTGCGAGCCCTCGCACTCGATGATGTCGGTGGCCGAGCTGGGGCAGGAGTCGCTCTCCCAGAACATGGCGAAGAGGTCGAGGTTTCCGCACGGCGAGTCGAGGGTGAAGTCGACATCTCCGTCGCCGTCGTGCTGGAACTCGATGATCCGCTCGACTCCCGTGTAGGACTCGTCACCCACCACCGCGCAGGCCCAGGAGCTGGAGTACATCGAGCCGTCGTAGTAGCTATCGCCCCCCAGGGTGGTGCTCACCAAGGTCTCGTCGCACAGCAGCTCTTCGGTGACGCAGTCGGGCCCGCCGATGGTGGGGGCGCCCGGTGGGTCGTCGCAGTCGATGTCTTCGTCGAGGTCGGTGTCCGAGTCGCTGTCGGAGTCGGAGTCCGAGTCCGAGTCCGAGTCGGCGTCGCTGTCGGCGTCCGCCTCTCCGTTGTCTTTGTCGGAGTAGCCCTCGCCGTTGTCGAAGCACGCACAGAGCAGCAGCGACGCCAATGGGACCAGGGTGAGGGGGCGCATCATTCCTCGCACGAGACGGTCAGCTCGAAGAGCTCTTCATCGCTGCTCGGCCCCTCGACGATGATCATGTAGTCATCGTCGGAGTCACCGACCAGATCGATGCGGATGGAGGCGTCCTCACCGGAGTCGCTCCGAGAGGTGTCATCGAACTCGCAGGAGTAGCTGCCACCCGAGGGGCAGCTCCCGTCCGTCTCGAAGCCCTTGTAGTTGAGCGTGAAGAGGTCGAGATCGCCGCAGGGAGCGTGGAGGTCGACCGTCACGATCTTCGGGCCCGAGTCCGAGAACAGGAAGACGAACTCGCTCCCGTCGTAGGCGCCATCGAGAGACCACTCACAGGCGTACTCGACATACGCCTCGTCGTCGAAGTAGCTGATGCCACCCTTTGTCGTGGCGATCACGCTCTCGTCGCAGCCGATGAAGTCCGTCACGCAGTCCGCGATCGGCACGGTCACCGGCGGCTCGTTGGCGCAGTCCATGTCGGCGTCGGTGTCCGAGTCCGTGTCGGCGTCGGTGTCGGCGTCCGTGTCGGCGTCGGTGTCGGCGTCCGTGTCGGCGTCGGTGTACGAGTCCGTGTCGGCGTCGGGGTCGGCGTCCGCCTCCATGTCCGGCCCACGGCCGGAGTCCTTGGGCGGCGCAGGCGAGTCAAAGATGCTGCATGCACAGCACAGAGCCGCCAGCCAGACCAGTTTGGACGAGGGGAACCAAGTCACGCAGCGCCTCCGACACCGAGGATACCCGGGGCGCTGGGGGTTCGCGACCGTCACCAATGCAGGCCGCGCTCAACCTGCGGCAACGGCCTCCTGACCCGCACGCACCAGCGCCGCATAGGCGCCATCGAGGGCCAAGAGCTCCGCGTGGGTGCCGCGCTCGATCACCCGGCCCTGATCCATCACCGCGATCTGATCTGCGCTCTGGATGGTGGACAGGCGGTGCGCGATGACGATGACCGTCTTGCGCTCGAGGATTCGCGCGATGGCGTCCTGGATGAGCTCCTCGGTGAGGCTGTCGATGGAGGCCGTGGCCTCGTCGAGGATGACCACGTCGGGGTCGTGGGCCATGGTTCGCGCGAAGGTCAGGAGCTGACCCTCGCCCACGCTCAGATCGGCACCACGCTCCCGCAGCGTGTGACCCCAGCCCAGCCGCGCGATGAAGCGCTGGGCGTGCACCAGCTCGGCGGCCGCCTCCACCTCGGCGTCGCCGATGTCGGGATTGTCGAGGGATGTGTTGAACGACAGCGTCTCGCTGAACACCTGGATGTCCTGACGTACCGCCGCCACGCTCGACCGCAGCGGGCCCAACTGGAGGTCGCTGAGCTCGTGCCCATCGAGCTGGATGCTGCCTCGGTAGCCCTCGTAGGAGCGGTCCAGCAGACGGGTGATGGTGGTCTTTCCCGAGCCCGTGGCACCCACGATGGCCAGCACCTGGCCCGGCCTCACCTCGAGGTCCACGCCGCGCAGCACGTCGGGTGCATCCTCGCGGTAGCGGAAGTGCACATCGCGCAGCACGAGGTGACCGCCCACGGGCCTCGGATCGACCGTGCCCGGCGTGATGGGCCTGGCATCCACCCACAGCCCGAAGATCTTCTGGAGCGCTGCGGTGGCCCGCTGGATGATGGCGATCTTGCCGCTGAGGTCACGCAGAGGCCGGAAGAGGCGGTCGAGCAGGTCGATGAAGGCGATGAGCATGCCGGCGCTCACGGCCTGGCCCCAGGTCACCTCGACGCCCATGCGGCCCACCAGCGACGCGATGCTGCCGGCACCGTAGAAGAGCATCAGGGCAATGAAGATGCTGGTGGCACCGTCCACCACCGAGAACATGAGGGACTCGTAGACATTCGCGGTGGTGGTGGCCCGGCGGAAGCGATCGTTCCGCTCGTCGAACTGGGCCGCGCTCATGCCCTCGTTGCGGTACAGCTGCACCACCTCGACACCGTCGATGCGCTCCGCCAGGTAGGCGTTCACGTTGGCGATGGCCTCCCGCGTCTCCAGGAACAGCCCCTTGAGCTTGCGCCGCAGGGCCTCCAGCGTTCCCAGCAGTGGGGGGGCGACCAGCAACAACATGGCCGTCAGCCAGGGGTCCATGGACATCATGAAGCCCAGGGTGCCCACGATCATGGTCAGGTCGAGGGCGACGGTGACCACGTTGGCGCCGAGCGCCTCGCCCAGGCTCTCCAGGTCGGTGGTGAGCCGGGTGAGCATCTTGCCGGTGGGGACCCGGTCGAAGAAGGTCTGCGAGAGCCGCAGCGCGTGCCGGTACAAGGCGCTGCGCATGCGAACGATGGTGCGCATGCCCGCCCAGGCCACCGCCAGGGTGTAGGCAGCCTGGAGCACATAGGCGCCGAGCACGGCGAGGAGGTACAGCAGCGCGACGTCGAGCAGGCCCTCTTCCACGCCGGGAACGATGTGTTCGTCCACTGCGCGCTTGAGGAGGTAGGGCTGGGCGAGGTTGCCTGCGGCGATCAACGGCGTGGCGAGCAAGGCGAAGACGAAGGCCCAGGAGTCCGGACGGGCGAAGGTCCAGAAGCGCCTGAGCAGATCGAGATCCCCGGTCGCGGGCCGGGTGTCGATGGGGAGCAGCTCCGACATCAGGCCACCCCCTCCTCTCCGGACCGCGAACCGCCCGAGAGCCCCGCCTCCTGCACCGTCCAGGTGTCGCGGTAGAGGCC
>JAERSX010000123.1 GCA_016845285.1 Deltaproteobacteria bacterium
GTCGAAGGCAAAGCCCCAGGCACCAAGGGCGGTCGCGGGCTTTCCGTCGACGTCGGAGTAGGTCTGGCCCGTCAAGCGGCTCTCGTCATCGTAGGCATTGTGGGTGGCGTGGGGGTACTCGCCGCGCTGCTTGGGTGCGGGCGCCCCAGCGGCAGACCAGGCGCGCTCCGTGGTGAGACGGCCGAGGTCGTCGTAGTCATAGGTGTGGACCGAGCCACCCTCGCTCGCAGCGCGCATGAACTTGCAGGAGGCAGCGGCCCCGTCGGCCCCGAAGCACTCCCGGCGCACGAGCAGGCCCTCGTCGTTCCACTGACGCAGGGTGCGTGCCGGGGTGTGGGGGCTGGGCTGGACGAGGAGCTCCTCGCGGTCGAGGTGTCGCCGGTCGAGGACCTTGCAGTGGCGGTCCATGACGAAGACCTCGTGGTGCACCTCTCCTCGGCTCGCGGGTCCGCCCCCCACCGCAGTGAAGGTCCGCTCGACGACGCAGCCGTTGGCGTTCCTCTTGCCGCTCCAGCCGGCGTGCGACGAGTTCTTGTGGGCTGTGGGCAGGTTGCCCTGGTTCAGGCAGGTCTCACCCACGATCTGACCCTGTTCGTCCCGCACCGTCTGCAGCCCGGCGCAGCCGTCCGATGCCCGCCGGACCGGCGATCCCTCGGTGTCGAAGAAAGACCGCTCGACCTCCGCGCCGAAGGAGTCCCGCCGGTAGGTCGTGCGGTGCACGCCGTCGGCATCGAACACGGCCCGTCCGTTCGGGTCGAAGCACGCCCGGCTGGCGAGGTCGTGGTTCGGAGACCACTCCGCCCGGTACTCGTGGCAGCCCCACAGGTCGACCACGGCGCGCCCCTGTCGATCCAGACACCCCTGGCGTGCCACGCGGCCGAGGTCGTCGGGTGTCCACTGGTATGCGGCGCACCCGTCCACCGTCGTCTTCCCGGAGCGCCCCGTGGTGCGCACGATGTCTGCCGCATCGATCGTCCGGATGGTGTCGAGTACCCCGTAGGCATCGAGGGTGCGGCGCGTCACGGTCCCCTCGGCTCCCGACTCCGGGATGACCACCCAGGCCTCCACCCCGTTGGGTTGC
The DNA here is from genome assembly GCA_016845285.1 of Deltaproteobacteria bacterium. Classification (GTDB taxonomy): domain Bacteria; phylum Myxococcota_A; class UBA796; order UBA796; family UBA2385; genus BH17. The sequence goes on from JAERSX010000123.1 coordinate 1,082, forward strand.
TCCAGGGCCACCTCGACGACCTCGTCGCCGATCCGCCGCACCCGGACTCGCTCCCGCGACCGGTCGGTCTCGTCGACGGGCCGACTGAACACAGGCGCGCGGCCCCATGCGACGGTCCGGAACCAGATCACGCTCTCGGTGGGTGGGTCGGTGTCCGCCTCGGAACAGGACACCGTCACGCAGAGGAGCGCGAGCAGGGACGGACGTGTTGGGGTGGTGGGACGACGCATGTTGGTGGGTCAGCCGACCCTACCCGAGTGAGCCCAGCCGGAGCTACTGCTGTCGCTGGGGGTGCTGGCGCCCGAGTCGGAGCCGTCGGTGTCGGCGTCAGTGTGGCTGGCGGACTTGTCACCGCAGGCCGAGAGGGAGAGAAGAGGGGCCACATACGAGCGCGGGACATCGCACTCGGGCGTCAACCATGGCTCACGGCCCCACCACTCAGTCGTGGGTCAGCACCATCTCCACCAGCTCCGGGTCGGCCAAGATGTCCTCTTCTTCGAACAAAACAGGCCTCATTCCCTCGGTGCCATAGCGAACGGTCTGATCTGTGTAGTGCGGCGACGAGGGGTCCTGGGACTGTGAGTAGGTCAGGATGGCGCGAGCCTCCGGAGTCTCGCCCCCCAGGTCCACCGCCATGACCCATGAGTTGCCCCCGTTCATCTGGTAGCCGTCGGCCATCAGATCGGTGGTCGAATTCACCACCTCGGCGCGCTCCATCTCCCGGAAGGTGGTCTCGGAATTGCCATCGCCCCACCGCACGATGGCGATGTTGCCCTCGAGGTCGGTGCCGCCAGGTACCGGGTAGGCCACGTCGCCCTTTCGCATGAACTGCATGTCGCCCAGGGGGGCGTCGAGGGCCTGGCCGGCAGCCTCAAGGTTGGCCATCGCTTGCACCAGGGCCCGCTGGAGACGCAGCACGTCCGCGTCCGCCTCGACCATGAGCGAGTGAGGCGTCGCGACCGGATCGTCGGCATCGAAGGGCTCGGCAAAGAGCCCCCCCGCGTCGCGGAACTCGGAGTACTGCCCAGAGCCCAGGAACTCGCGCCACAGACCCACGCCCACGCTGTCGACGACGGAGCGACCGTCCCAGGCGGCCAACACCTCACACGCCTCGGTGAGGTCGTGCCCCACCTCGTCGACGGTCACCACGGGCTCGGCCTCGCAGACCGCGACCACCTCGTCCTTGAGCACCTCGGCGATCATTCCCCGACCGGACAGCGCGGCCTCCTCGACCTCGTCGAGATCGAAGACACCGTCCTCTCCCGAAGGCGAGCCCTCACCGATCTCGGTCAGGTAGACGGCGTTCATGCGCGTCCGGGCGCTGCGCGGCGAGCGCTCGTCACCGTAGATGATCGAGTAGCCCTCGAGCAGCGCGTCGGGGTTCGGCATCCAGTGGTTGTCGTTGGCGTTGAAGACGAAGTCGTTGCGCTCGACCTGGGGCGCATCCTCCGCGGGGACCAGACCCGGCGCCAGGCCGCCCGCGTCCGTCCACTCGTAGATGGGGTCGGCGCCATCGACCAGGAAGACGCCGTAGTCGGCGAACAGACCCGCGATGGCGTCGTCTTCGGTGTACTGCTCCCAGGCGGCGGCCGTCTCGTCGCTCCAGCTGGGCACCCGGCTCGTGTCTGCATACCAGGCCGTGCCATCCGCAGACACGGCCATGGTGTGGACCCACGGAATGCCGGGATGGTCGGCATGGGCGGCCTGGAATTCCGCCAGGCTGGTGGCCCGGTTCATGTCGGTCCAGACATCGACCAGGTGGTGGTTGCCCTCGTTGACGTCCTTGAAGGCGATGGCCATGATGTCGGACCACCCGACCACCGGTGCATCGATGACGAGACCGTGGATCGAGCGCCAGGTGCTTCGGCTCACGCTCTCCAGGCTCCCGTCGGCCTGCAGGACGTCGATGTCGTGGACCGTCTCCTCCATGCTCAGGTACTCGCCGTCGTAGAG
>JAERSX010000124.1 GCA_016845285.1 Deltaproteobacteria bacterium
CTACAACCCTGGGCCCGAGGCCGTGGAGCTGACGGGCTGGGCGATGTCCGATGATGTCGATGATGCCGATCCCCACGAGCTGAGTGGCACCCTGCTGCCCGGACAATTCCAGGTGTGGGCGGCCACGGGTGAGGCGGGGGAGGACAGCCTGCCCTTCGCCCTGTCGGCCGAGGGCGAGGCGGTGGTGCTCTGGGATCCGAGCGGGGCCGTGGCCGACCGTCTGGAGTTCGGGACCCAGCACGCCGATCTCAGCTTCGGCCGGCCCCAGCTCGTCGAGACCACTGTGCTTCTCGACGACGGTGACACTGCGCGCATGACCGGCGGACAGCCCACGGACTGGGACGCTCCCGACCTGGACGACACGGACTGGGAGGAGGTGGTCCTGCCCGTGGGCTTCGATGCGGTGAGCGAGACCTCCGACGAGCTGGCCCTGTTGGCCGAGACCAGCCAGTCGACCGATGCCTTCTCGCGCACCGGGGCCCAGGCGGTGGATGGGGACGCGAGCACCTTCTCCCACACCGACACCGCCGACATGGACCCCTGGTGGGAGGTCGACCTCGGCGACGAGGCCACGGTCACCTCCATCTCGATCCTCAACCGCATCGACTGCTGCGCCTCCCGTCTGTACAACCTCTCCGTGGAGGTCCTGGACGCGGACGGCGAGGTCACCTGGGCCAGCGAGCTGCTCAACCCGGTGGCCGAGGACGAGACGCCGGAGAGCCCGGGCGAGATCGTGGACCCGGGCCTGGACGAGGCCGTGGTCGGGCGCTTCGTGCGCGTGTCCAAGGACGCGGTGGGTGGGGTGTACGACTCGGAGTGGCTCTCGCTGGCCGAGGTGCAGGTGAGCGGAGCCTGGGGCGCCCCCTACGACGTCTGGATCGAGACCGAGGTCTCCGATCTCATGGCCTCTGGCGAGGGCGTGGTGCGTGTGGAGGTGGCGCTGCCGGGGGACGCCGATCGCCTGACCCTGGCGGTGCGCGCCGACGACGGCTTCGAGGCCCGCGTGGACGGGGAGGTGGTGGCGTCCGCGGAGGCCGTGGGGGGCGACGTGGACGACGCCGTGGAGCACGTGCTCGCCCCCACCCTCACAGGCGGGCTCCTGGCGGTGCACCTCGTCGACAGCGACGGCGAGGATGCGCTCCTGGGCCTCCGCCTGGTGGCCGAGTCCGTCGAGACGCTGAGCGGCGAGGCCTTCTTCACCGAGCCCACCCCCGGCGCTCCCAACGGTGAGGGCTTCCCGGGCTTCGTGGACGCGCCCACCGTGAGCCCCGAGCGCCGCTGGCTCGACGGTCCCACCACGGTCACCCTGAGCGCACCCGACGCGACCATCTCGTACACCCTGGACGGCAGCCTGCCCTCGGCCGAGCACGGCGAGCAGGCCGAAGGCTCCGTGGAGATCGAGGTCTCGGACACGACCTTGCTGCGCGCCATCGCCCTCCGGGCCGAGCACGGCGACAGCCCGGTGGTCACCCACACCTACCTGTCCATGGACGATGTGCTGGGTCAGCCAGCCGCGCCCGCAGGGCTGCCCGAGACCTGGGACGGCCTGAGCCAGTCGGCGGTGAGCGGCGACTACGAGATGGACCCCGAGGTGGTCGATGCCTACGAGGACGACCTCGAGGAGGGGCTGCGGGCCATCCCCACGCTCTCGGTGGTCATGCCCCACGACGACCTCTGGGGCGATGACAGCGGCATCTACGTGCACTCCGAGCAGCGCGGCGACTCTTGGGAGCGGGCGGCGAGCATCGAGCTCATCGAGCCGGACGACAGCCACACCCAGGTGGACTGTGGGGTGCGCATCCACGGCTACGGATGGCGCAGCCACAGCAACACCAAGAAGCACAGCCTGCGCCTGGAGTTCCGCTCGGAGTACGGCCCAGGCAAGTGGTCCTACCCCTTGTTCCCAGAGGCCCCGGTCGATCGCTTCGACAGCATCGTCCTCCGCTCGCAGGGGAGCCGCGGCTGGCAGGACTTCCGAGACCCCGAGGAGGCCCAGTACATCCGCGATGCCTTCGCCCGCGACACGGCCCTGGCCATGGGCAAGGCAGACGGCCATGCCGCCTATGTCCACCTCTTCCTGAACGGCCTGTACTGGGGGCTCTACATGGCTGTGGAGCGGCCCGACGCCGACTTCGGGGCCGAGCGCTTCGGTGGTGAGGCCGACGAGTACGACGCCATCAACCGCCGCACGACCACAAACGAGGCCATCGACGGCGATCTCGAGGCCTACAACACGCTCCTGGAGCTGGCAGACGAAGACCTCACGGTGGCCGAGAACTACGATGCTGTCGCGAGCATGATCGATATCGACGACCTCGTCGACTACATGCTCATCCACCAGTACACCACCAACCGCGACGGCCCAGAGCAGTTCAGCCACAACAACATGCGGGGTGTCCGGCGGAGGGTGGACGGTGAGCGCTTCCGCTTCTTCGTGTGGGACATGGAGTACAGCCTCTGGGATGCCGACGACCACATCAACATCGATGTCGATGTGGCTGGGTCGGCCAGCCATGTCTACGCCCAGCTTCGCGACAGCGAGACCTTCCGGGAGCGCTATGCCGAGCGAGCGGCGATGCACCTCTCGGACGAGGGCGGCGCGCTGACCGCGGATGCCTGCCTCGAGCGCTACGAGGCGCGGGCCGACGAGATCTACGACGCCGTCGTTGCCGAGAGCGCCCGCTGGGGCGACACCGATCGCAGCACCCCCTACACCCGCGACGTGGAGTGGGCCGAGGAGCGGCGACGGCTGGTGGACGAGTACTTCCCCGAGCGCACCGATGTGCTCATCGAGCAGCTGACAGACGCCGGGCTGTACTAGGCGGTCCTGTCGCTCGGGCCTGGGTGGGCCCTTGCCAGAGGCGGTCTGTGTCGGCCAAGGTCAGGACGCATGGCCGACGACGACCAACTCAGTCCCCCGGGTGCCGTCTCCGCCTGGGCAGAGTCGCGGGCCGCAGAGGCCCTCGACGAACTGGTCGTGGGGCGCAAGCGCTACGAGGTGGTTCCGCGGCAGATCCCGCTGTGGGCGCGGCTGCTGCGGGCCTTCGCCAAGCTCTTGAGCTTCGGGAGGCACGAGAGGGGCGACGGCTGGTCCCTGCGGCCCTGGCGGGCTCACCGGCGGGCTCGAAAGGTGCTCACGCAGCCCTGGGTGTGGTCCGACCTCGATCGGAACGCGCCGTTCGGAAGGCCTGCGGGTAGCGAGGTCCTCGAGGCCTGGCGCCTGGAGCTGGCCGATCACCCCGAGGCCGACGCTGTCGCCTTCCTGGAGCGGTACACCCTTCGCTGGAGTGGTCGCCCCACACCGGAGGAGTGGTGGGCCCGGGAGATCCCGGCTTACCTCGCTCCATACGGCGAATTGGTGGGTCCCCAGCACGTCCGGTGGCAGCGGGTGTGTTGGGTCGACGAGACCACCCTCGGCCTGACCCTCGCGGCGTTGGTGCTCCAGGGTGCGGTGCCGTCGGAGCTGGTGAGACGGGCGCGGGTCTGCCTCGCCCGACAGGCCGGACAGCCCCTCATCGAGGCGTGGAACCCCGAATGGCAGGTGCGGTGTCGTTGGCTCCAGGAGGTGCTGCAGGAGCTGGATCAACCTGAGGGCTAGGGCTCCGGTAGGATGGCGTGATGGCGGACATGACTCGGGAGCTTCACGACGCGAAGTTCGCCTTCGAGCGGGGACGCTTGGATGAGGCGGAGAGGGGTCTGGCTGCTGTCGTCGCGGAGCTGGACGCCACCGAGGCCGGGCTGGAAGATCCGGCTCGCGCAGCGGCCGTGTTGTTCGCGGCACGCTTGTGGATCGAGCGGGGCGATGCGAACAGAGGCCTGAGGGCCCTCGCCGGGCTGGCGGCGGCCGCGCGGGCGGGTGGCTGGGAGCCTGGTCCCCAGGCGGCGGTGCTGCGGGCCCGTGGAGAGCTCGAGCGCGGGGCGCTGGGGCGCGTCCTGGCGATCCTGCGTCGCGCTGAGGAGGAAGGCGTCTTCGGTGAGGCGCCGGCGGTGGAGGCGGATGCCCTGAGCCTCCGTGGTGTGGTGGCCAAGCGGCGGGGTGAGTTGGGTCGGGC
>JAERSX010000125.1 GCA_016845285.1 Deltaproteobacteria bacterium
CCCTGGCCCAGCAGCCCGGCGGCGTCGAGCTCGGCGACCCGCTGTCGCACGAAGGCGTCTTCGAGAGACTCGGCCGACGAAGACGGCGGTGCCACCGGGCTCGTCGACAGGGCCAGCGCACTGCCGTCCATGAGCTTGGGCAGCTGGGCGGCGTTGCCCACGCGCACCACGTGCCCGCTGTAGCGGTCGGTGTAGGCCGGGCCAGCCAACACGAGATGGGGCAGCAACAGGTCGCCCGAGCCGTTGGCACCGAGGATGGACGGCCAGTCGTCGGCGGCCGCATCGCCCCGGCCGGTGAGCATGAGCTGGCGGCAGCGCTCGTGGGTCACGCTCCGCACCTCGAGGCCGTGCAGCACCGCCGTCTTCGCAGCGTGAGCCTCGAAGAAGGCCCGCACGGCCGGGCGGCTCTCCCCGTCGGTGAAGGAGATGCCGCCCACCTCGGCCAGCTCGGCATCCTCGGGCATCTCCACCCCCGGCGCGTCGAACATGGGGGTCAGCGCGTAGGTGGTGTCCCAGCCGCCGGTACACATCACGAACAGGAAGCGCCGATCTCCGGCGCTCGCGGCACGGGCCACACGGGGGAGCGCAAGCCCGGCCAGCGGGGCGGCGGCCAGACCTCCGAGGAGGTGACGGCGGCTCAGCTGGAAGGGCGGGCGGGCCACGTCAGGTGCTCACGAAGAGAGGATCGCGGAGAAGCACGGTCACCACGGTGGTCCAGGCGGCGACGGCCCCCTCCTCGGCAGCCACGTCCTCCCACAGGGTGGTGACCTCGTCGAGCCAGGTGGCGTCGGCGCGCTCGCCCAGCAAGCGCCAGTGCAGGCGTGCGAGCTCTTCGTCGAAGGCGGCGTCGCCCGGCTGGTGCTCGGCGGTCACCCCGGTCAGCAGGCGCCGGTCTCCACCCAGCACGAGCTCTCGCTGCACCGCGAAGTCGGCGGCAGCCTGGGCGAGGCGCTTGGTGGCGTAGGCCCAGGTGAGGCCGGGGTCTGGCTGCGGGGCGTAGGTGTTGGTGCCGTCCACGCCGCCCAGGAGGATCCGGAAGCCCACCTCGTCGTTGGAGAGCTGGTCGAAGCCCTCGTAGCGCCAGGAGAACCCGGTCAGCTCCTCGACGGCCCGGTCGAGCTGCTCGGGCGTGAGCAGACGCCGGGTCATCTCGTCCTCGCCGATGCCGCTCGTGTCCACCAGGGCCCCGGCCCGGTACTCCGGGGTGTCGGTGACATCCGAGACGAGCACCCGCAGGCGCGCATCGGCGGCGAGGAAGTCGTCGCGCAGGGACTCGATGCGGGCGAAGTCGGTGGTCTGGATCTCGCGGCGCCACAGGGAGGCCGCCATGGTCTCGGCCGTGCACCGGTAGAACCGCGGATCGTTGGCCACCCGCACGCCCATCTCGCTGAGTCCGTCCATGGGCTCGCCGAACCAGGCCGCTTCCACCTGGAGGTACTGCTCGCCCAGGGGCTCACGCTCGGGGTGGTAGACGGTCTCCTCGAAGACGTTGTACTGGCTGAGCCACCAGAAGCCGAAGAGCGAAGCGGCGATGGGGTCGATGGCCGAGTGGCAGGCCAGGCAGTAGGGATCGGTCCGCACGGCCTGCGCCACGTCGCCGAGGTCGCTGGTCTGGGCCGAGAAGCTCACGGGCCGGGCCAGGAAGTCCTCGCAGAGCAGGAGCCGGGCGATGGCCGCAGCGCGGCGGCGGTTCATGTTCGAGTTGTCGGTGTTGTACCGCCACCACAGCCCGTTGGTGGCCAGCACCCCCACCGCTGGCCGCCCGTCGGTGTAGTGGACCTCCTGCCAGCCGGTCTCGCCCTCGGGGTAGTCCAGCGGCCAGATCGACCCGAGCAGCTCGTTGGCCACCGTGGTGTCGGTGGTCACGATGTCGTGCCAGGGCCGGTCCTCCACCGCCACCCGCGCCATGAGCCGCAGGGGCTCCTCGCCCACCGCCCGCTCGAAGGCGAACTCCTCGATGGGATCGAGGTGGTAGTCGTAGTACTCGATGTCGAAGACGTCGACGCGGGTGTGCCAGCGCTCGGCGAAGATGTCGACCAGACGTTCCTCGAAGCCGGGGTCGTCGAGGTAGGCATCGCGGAGCTCGGAGAGCGCGCCGGGATCGGCCTCGACGCGATCCAGCTCGGCCACGGTGGGCAGCACACCCCGGAGGTCGAGGCTCATGCGGCGAAGGAGCCGGGGGGCCGCCAGGTCCACCAGCTCGGGTCGGAGGGGTGCGCCGGTGTCGACGACGGGCTGAGCCGGATCTGGCCCACAGGCCACGAGGCCGAGCCACAGGGTCAGCGCCCCCAGCCCCGCGCTCATGGCCAGTCGTCCAGGTCGGCCACCACCTCGTCCACCAAGCCGTCGAAGTCGAAGCAGACCTCGCCGTGGGGCTCGCCACCGCCGTAGCTGACCGGTCCGCAGGGCTCGCAGGCCTGAAGCGAGATGCGGTGCCAGCTCCCCGACGGATCCCGCACGTCGAGGTCGCCCTCGGGATGCGCGGGGCAGCCGTGGCCGAAGCTCAGCTCGTCCATGTGAAGGGTGACGCCCTGGACCGTCAGGCCACCATCGATCACCAGGTCGCGGGCCGAGCCCGCCGAGTTCACGACGTAGCTGACCGACGCGCTCATCTCCTGATCGAGCCAGCCGTCGTGGCCCTCCCAGAGCCAGGAGCCGCTCATCTCGGCGCCCCGGCGGTGCATGCCGCCGAGCTTCAGCGACCAGGCCGCGACGTGGCCTCCGCTGTGGAACTCGCGGCCTTCGGCGTCGACGATCTCGAAGTCGCCGAGCAGGGCCCACATGTCCAGCTCGATCTCGTACTTTCCGAAGCGATCGACGTTGTGTTGCTCTTGCCACTCGGAGATGCCGGCGTACCAGGTTCCGGAGGTGGCCGTGCAGCCCATGATGAAGGTGTCGAGGATCTGCAGCGGATCGCCCGGGCACAGGTCGTCGCCCTCGGCCATGAGCGCGATGTAGGCATCTCGGGGCGCGACGGGGGTGGGGACGTCGTCCCCGAACACGCGCTCGACGGCCGCCTCGACCTCCGCAGCCCCCCAGTCGGCCACCGGGTCGTCCACCTCGAGCTGTGGGAGCGCTTGATCTTCCGCCGGAGCCTCCTCGATGGTGGACGCCGGCTCCGCCGGGGGACCACAGGCCACGACGAGGCCACCCAGGAGGCACCGATGGGCGAGGGCGCGCATGGACGCAGCATAGCCACGAAACCACGTTCCCACCGAGGGCCAAGGGGTCCGACTCGCGGAAACGGGGAGCTAAGCTTCCGCCGTGTCCCTCCTCCTCCTGACCGTCGCCCTCGGCATCGCCACAGCGACCGCCGAGCCCGCGCCGCCGCAACAGCCGGTGCCATCCGGCCACATCGGTCCACTGCCAGGGGGCCCGCTTCCCGGCCTCACGGGCGAGGCCCCCCTCACCGTCCGCCTCGCCGTCTCCAGCCTCACGGGAACGGAAGACCTCACCCTCCGTGCCTTTGCCCGCTGGGGCGACGAGGACCGCCAGCTCGTGCTCACCGACGACGGCAGCACACCCGGTGATCTGCCCCAGGACGGGATCTGGGTGGGCGTGTGGAACGGACCGACCGTGGACGCACTGCACATGCGGCTGGTCCTCGAGCGAACCGCGCAGCCCCCCCTCGAGGTGTACCAGGGCCTCGAGCGGGTCCGCGGCCCCGAGGATCGCCTGTCCTGGTCCCTCGACCTGGGCACCACCACCGGTCAGCTTCCCGAGGCCACCCGCATCTCGGCGCCCTACATCGCGCGCCGCCTCCCCGAGACCGACGCCACCTCCATGGCCGCATCCGTCGGCTGGCTCGGCTTCCTCGGCATCTGGCTCGCGGTGTGGGGCGACCGCAGGTGGGGGCGGTCTTGAGCGCCGCCCGCTGGCCTCGCTGGCTGACCCCCGTGGTCTTCGCCCTGCTGGCCTGCGCGTGGACCTGGCCGGCCGTGGTCGCCGGCGACACCCTGCTCGTGGGTCGCAACTTCGATCTGCCCGGCACCCTGTGGTTCCTCGACGCCATCCCGCGCCTCGGCCTCGACCTGAACGACCCGCTCACGGGTCACCCCGGGGGCCACGCCTACGGCCGTCCCGACAGCTTCACCCTCTTCGCCCTCGGGCCTCTGGCCGACTGGATCGGCGTGGGACGCCTGCACGGCTGGCTCCAGGTGCTGGGGGTCACGGTGTCGGCCTGGGCCGCCGAGGCCTTCGCCCGAGAGGTCGGCGCCCGTGCGCCCTGGTCGCTGCTCGCGGGGCTGGGCTTCGCCTTCGGCGGCCTCGCCACCACCGTGCTCCTCGAGGGCCATGTCTACCACCTGCTCAACCCCTGGCTGCCCCTCTTCGGGATGATGTGGTGGCGGGCCACACGCCCCGGAGGCACCGTCAGACAGGGGCTCATCGCGGGTGTTCTCTTCTCTCTCACCCTGCTGAGCTCGGGGTACCTGGGCATGGCCGGTGCGGTGGTGGCCGTGTGCTTCGCGGCGGGAGGCCTGGGCCGCTGGTGGCGAGACGGTGGGCCCCAGCTCCCCTGGCGTCCCCTGCTCGCGGCTGCCGCTGTGGTGGCACTCGTCGCGGTGCCCTACCTCCTCCTCTTCCTGGGCTCCGAGGGCCAGGACATCACCGACTACCAGCGCTTCGGGGTGAGCCGGACGGAGTTCCTGCGCACCCGGAGCGCCAACCTGGTGCGCCTCGCCGGCCCGACCTGGAGCCTCGACACCTACGACCACAGCAACGCGATGACGCTGTCGGCCACGGTGCTTGCGCTGGTGATGGTCACGCCCTGGGTGCTGCGGGGCCGGCGTGGCTGGGGCACGCTCCTGGCCACCGCGGCCGTCGGCTTGATCTTGCCCCTGGGCACCGAGCTCGGCAGCCCCGAGCTCGGCACGCTCCCCCTGCCCCTCGCCCTGGTCTCCGAGACCCGGCTCAGCGAGTTCATCCGCTTCCCCATGCGCCTGGGCTGGGCCTGGATGCTCGTGGCCAGCGTGCTCGCCGCCTGGACCGCCACGGTGCTGGCCGACAGGGCGGGCGCGCGCGCCTGGGTGTTGGTGCCCCTGGCGCTCGTCGAGGTCTTCGCCATCCATGCGCTGCCCGAGCGCCAGCGCAGCCAGCTCGCGGCGGTGCCGTCCGCCTATGACGCCCATGAGGGCGCGATCCTCGACCTCTACCCCGAGGCCCCGGCCCGAGAGTACGAGCTCAACGCCTGGTTCGCCGCCTGGGCCTGCTACTACCAGACCGGCCACGACCGCCCCATCGCCGACGACTGTGTGGGCACCCACTCCATGCGCAACCCCCGCATCGACAAGGAGCGCCAGCTCATCGCCGCGCTCCTCCGAGACGACGTGGCCACCGTCCGGCAGCTCTCCGCGGACTGGGACACCCCCGTCCTCGTGCTCCACGCCGACCTCTACCCACAGGGCGACCGCGACCGCCTCATGGAGGCACTGAGCCGCCTGGACCCCTCCCCAGCCACCAGCACCGACGGCGGCGAGCACGTCATCGCCTACGAGATCCAGCCGTGATCTACGGGCTCCTCATCGGTCTGGCACTGGCACAGCCGCGCGAGGTGGCGGGGGTGGTCGTGCAGATGCAGGGGCCAGCCGACCAGCCCGAGCTCAAGCCCATCGTGCAGGTGGTGGACGCCGCCGGCACCGTGGCCGAGGTGCCGCTCCACGATGACGCCCAGCCGCCCGATGACGAGGCCGGCGACGGGGTGTGGTCGGGCATCGCCATGGGGCTCACGGGCACCGACTACACCGTGCGCCTGCCCTCCGGCCCCGACTCCTGGATGGAGGGACGGTTCACCGTGGCCGATCCCTGGCGGCCCATCGTGCGCTTTCGCCCCGCCCCGGGCGGCGCCCTGGTCTCCTTCGAGCCGGTGGCCCAGGGGGCGAGCAGCAGCGCGTCCCTGCGGAGCAACCCCTGGCAGCCCACGACCCGGCCCGCCTCGGAGGCACCGTCGCGGTGGTGGGGCCTGCTGGGCGCCGGCGTGCTCGTGCTGCTCGGCGTGGGCATCGGCCGGATCCGCGACCCAGGCTGAGGGTCAGCGGCAGTAGGCGGCCACCTCCCAGTCGACGACCTCGAGGTCCAGGGCCGGGTCCGGACCCTCCAGGTAGATCTCGAAGACCTCGGAGTCCTCGGGGTCGGCGGGCAGGGCGAGCACGGCATCGACCATCCCCCACTCCTCACCGGCCACCTCGATCATGGCGAGGCGGTGGCTGGCCAGCTCGCCGTCGGTCCGCACCCGCAAGGTGAGCTGTACCCGCGAGCTGAGGGTGTCCTCGCCGTGGACCCGGACCTTGCCACTCACCCGGTAGGTGCCTCCCACCTCCACGCGCTCGCGCAGGTCCAGGGCGGGCCCGTGCCACAGCTCGGTGCGGGCGCTCGAGCGCCAGCCCCCGTCCACCTCGGCGAGGCTGCCACCGGTCATGCCCGTGAGCCCTGCCTCGGCCACCGCCACCGTCTCGCAGACCTGCGCCCGCTCGCCGCGCAGGCCGGCGGCCACGGCGTCACGGGCGAGCTTGGGTCGGTAGCGGCGGTCGTAGAGCAAGGGGGACTCGGCCTCTCCCTCGCGGGTGAGCCAGCTCATGGCATCGGACAGGCCCCAGAAGGTGACCGCACCGCAGGACGGGTGGGCCGCACAGGTGGCCACGCTCTCCTGGGCCAGCACCGCCTGGGCGTGGGCCTTGTCGGCACGGCTGCCGGCGAGCCCCCCGACCTTGATGTCCACCTCGCTCAGCTCGGTCTCCAGGCCGAGGGCCGCGAAGCGATCGAGCTGGTGGCTCAGCTCGCCCGGGCCCATGGGCATCGTGGCGTCCTGGTGGAACTGCAGGCCCACCCCGTGGACCGGCACGTCGGCGGCGAGCAGGTCGGAGAGCAGGGCGTGCACACCGTCGGCACGGGGTCCGATGCGCGCCAGCTCGTAGTCGTTGTAGTGGAGACGGGCCGCGGGATCGGCGGCATGCGCTTCGAGGAAGGCATCGGCCACCCAGCTGGGGCCCAGGGTGCGGCTCAGGGGGTCGTCGCGCAGGCCACCGTCGTCGCCCACCGCCTCGTTGACCACGTCCCAGACCGCCACCCGGCCGGCATGCCGGGTCACGGTGGTCCGCACGTGCGTCAAGACGGCATCGCGCATGGCGCCGGCGCCCTCGGGCAGCCAGGCCGGAAGCTCGCGGTACCACAGCAGGGCGTGTCCCTTGCGGCGCTGCCCGCGAGCCTCGGCGCAGTCCAGGAGCGGGTCCGACCGACGGAAGTCCCAGACGCCCGGGTCGGGCTGTACCGGCGCCCACTTGAGCTGCCACTCGGGGGTGATCCCCCCGAACTCACGCCGCAGCACGCGGTCGTAGGCCCAACCACGCCGCTCGGGCGCCTCGGTCACCGCCACACCCAGCACCATGCCCGCCTCGGCGGCGATGGCCCGCAAGCTGTCGGGCCGTGGAACCTCCACCAGACAGGCGGGCGCGGACCGCGTGACCACCCGGCGCGGCCCACAGCTCAGCATCAGGCCGCAAAGGCCGGCAAAGACCAGGGTCTCGGAGATTCGCGTCACAGGCTCCAGGAGGATCGGACCCGCGACCCTCCACGCTGAGTCCAGGCCCGCTCGCGGGTACTCATCGCGGCAGGAGGAAGTCGTACGCTCCGCCGCCCGTCCAGCCCAGGCTCCGGGAGATCCCGCCCTGCTCCCCGTCGATCACGGCACGCAGCCGCGGCACGCAGTGGGTCCGGATGTGGTCGCCGCGCTCGATGCCCACCCATCGCCGACCCAGCTTGTGGGCGACGGCCGCCGTGGTGCCCGAGCCCAGGTAGGCGTCGAGCACCAGATCGCCGGGATCGCTGGCGATGTGGAGCACCCGCTGGAGCAAGGCCTCTGGCTTCGGCGTGTCGAAGACGGCCACGTCGGGGAGCAGCTGCTTGAGGTGCTTCTTTGCGCTGCTGTTGGTGCCCACCTCACGGGCGGTCCACAGGGTGGGTG
>JAERSX010000126.1 GCA_016845285.1 Deltaproteobacteria bacterium
GAGCGGCTCTCGCCAGTGTCTTGTGTGGCGCTCGCTCCATGACGCAGCTCCCGGTTCGGGGGGGCGACACCCGGTGCTCCGAGCGTGGCTCCGTGGTAGTAATAGCTTCGTTCTGCCCTGTGGAACTCCCCAGCAACAGGAAAGATACCGTGAGCGACTCCTCCGCGATGACCTGGGGTGGCGAGGCCACCTCTGACGAGCGCCTCTGGGGTGTGGTTGCCCACCTCTTGGCCTTTTTCTTCCCGATCCTCGGTGCGGTCGGCGTGTACCTGATCAAGAAGGACGAGTCCCGCTACATTGGCTACCACGCGACCCAGGCCATCGTCTGGCAGCTCGCCATCTACGTGATCGGCACGATCACCTGCGGCTTTGGCCTCATCGGTCTGCTGGGCAGCATCTACATGGCCTTGCAGGCCAACAGCGGCGAATGGAACGGCTACCCACTGCTCTCGGGCATCGGCCGGGGCGACTGAAGACGTCGTCGTGATCGCTCTGTGGGGCGCATGAGGCGACCTCTCGATGAGGTCGGGGATCCGGCTTCGCCTGTCGTCTGGTATCTTCCGCCCGACCATCCTTTTGAGGATGGGGGAGATTCTCCATGACCCTGGGTCTGATAGCCCTTGCGGCAGGTATCTCGGGCGCTGCGCTCGCCCAGACCTCCCCGACCGACGCTGGAGATCTGACGGTCTCCGAGTTCATGGCCGAGCCCGAGAAGGTGGCCAACTACTACGGCGAGTGGTTCGAGGTCTACAACAACTCGGGCCGCAACCTCGACATCAGCGGCGTCACCATCACCGGAGCCGATGACGACTCCGGCTTCACCGTGACCGAGTCGGTGACCGTCGCCTCGGGCGGCTACGTCGTCCTCGGCGTCTCGGCCGACCCCGATCTCAACGGTGGGATCGAGGTCGACTACGAGTACGACCGCGATGACCTGAAGCTCGACGAGGACGCTGACACGATCCGCCTGAGCTACGGCGGGGTGACGCTGGACACGGTCACCTGGGACTCGGCGGACTGGGACGTCACCGAGGTCAACTCGCACCAGGCCAACGGCAACGCCTATGACAACGAGTGGGCCAACGACCTCTCGTACAACTGGTGCCAGTCCGATGCCGCCATCATCTACGACGGCTCCAACACGGGCCTGAAGGGCACGCCCGGCGAAGAGAACGACTTCTGCAACGGCTCGTCCGACGACGAGGACGGCGACGGCTACACCGAGGCCACCGGCGACTGCGACGACCAGGATCCCGACGTCAACCCTGACGCCATCGACGGCAGCGAGGACCCGTACGGCCTGCCCAACGACGACGCCGACTGCGACGGCATCCGCGACTCGGGAGACGTCGACGACGACGGCGACGGCTACTCCGAGGTGGGCGGTGACTGCGACGATCGCGACGAGGCGGTCAACCCGGAGATCGAGGAGATCACCGACGATCTCGACAACGACTGCAACGGCTGCATCGACGACCTCGACAAGGATGGTGACGGCTGGACCGACTGCCCTGGCTCGAGAGACCCCGTCGACTGTGACGACGACGGTGAGATCGACATCCAGGACCCCTACGACTGCGGCGAGGGCGACAACCTGATCTACCCCTGTGCCGTGGAGACGCCGTACAACGGCATCGACGACGACTGCGACGGGTTCGACGAGTGCGACGTGGACGGCGACGGCTACGACTCCGAGGAGTGCCCGGACGCTGACTCCGAGGCCAACGACTGTGACGACGGCAACGCCAACGTCAACCCCACGGCCTCCGAGGGAGACCCCACCTCTGGCGGTGAGGCGGATGGTCTGGACAACGACTGCAACGGCACCATCGACGATCCCTACCAGGACCTCGACGGGGACGGCTGGACGGTCATCGAGGGTGACTGCTTGGACGATCCGGCGGACTCACGCTCAGCGCTCGTGAATCCGGGTGCCGAGGAGCTCTGCGACGACCTCTTCGACAACAACTGTGATGGCTTCTACAACGACGGCTGCGACAACCCGGCTGGCCTCGCTGGCGTGCGAGGCGGCGGCCTGGTCTGTGGTGTGAGCCCGGCCCCTGGAGCGCTGGCGGGCTCGCTGGCGCTCCTCCTCATCGGCTTGCTGGCCGCCGGCACCCGTCGGCGTGACGAGGTGGCCTGATGGCGGTCACGACAGCACTGCTGGCTGGCGCGCTGCTGGCTGGCGTGGCGCAGGCCCAGGCCAACGATGGGGTCGACGTCGAGCGCTTCCGGCCCCACGCCGACGCCTACGGCTACTTCGGTGTCGGCTCGGCTGCGAGCCTCGGACACCTCCAGCTCGGCATCGGCCTGTGGGGCAACTACGCCAACGATCCGGTCACCCTCGATCGCGGCGGCAACCGGGTCTTCCCGGGCACAGCCAACGGAGACGACGGCGACGGCCTCGTCGACAACCGCTTTCGCAGCGATCTGCAGCTGGGCATGGGCTTCGCCCGGTTCCTCTCGATCGCCGTCGATCTGCCTCTGGTCCTCGCCCAGACCGGCTACCAAGCCAGCGGTCTGAGCGACCTGACCACCCAGCCCACCGAGCTCGATGGTGGCGGCTTGGGCGATGTGAGCGTCACACCCAAGTTCATCGGCGTCGACCGCCGCAAGGGCCCCATCGGGCTGGCCCTCGCCGTGCCGGTGGGACTGCCGACGGGCGATGGCAACCTCTACAACGGCGAGGGCGGTGTCACCGTCACGCCCACCGCCATCGTCGAGCTGTCGAACGGCGCGATCCAGAACCGGTCATACGGCGTCCGGACGGCGCTCAACGTGGGCTACCGCTTCCGGCCCGCGGACCGCATCCGCGACGTGTCGGTGGCCAGCGAGTTGGTCTACGGCCTCGGTGTCGGGCTCCACCCCACAGACCCCCTCGAGATCATCGCGGAGTTCAGCGGTGGCGTCTTCGGCCCTCAGCCCCGTCAGCAGCCCGCTGAGGCGCTCCTGGGCGCCAAGGTGCTGGTGGGCGACTACGTCAACATCAACCTCGGCGGTGGCTTGGGCTTGATGGAGGGCATCGGATCGCCGGACTACCGCATCGTCGGTGGCTTCTCCATCGCTCCCCCCTTCGATCCCGACGCCAGAGACCGTGACGCGGACGGGGTGGCCGACGGCGACGACAAGTGCCCCGATGAGGCCGAGGACAACGACGGCTTTCAAGATGACGACGGCTGTCCCGAAGAGGACAACGACGTCGACGGCATCCCCGACGACCAGGATCAGTGCCCCGACGATGCCGAAGACGACGACGGCTGGCTCGACAACGACGGCTGTCCCGAGGCCGACAACGACAAGGATGGCGTGGCCGACGTGGACGACCGTTGCCCCGATGAGGCCGAGACCATGAACGGCTTCGACGACGACGACGGCTGTCCGGACGAGGCCCCCATCGACGACACCGACGGCGATGGCTTCAAGGACGACATCGACCGCTGTCCCTACGATGCCGAGGACCTCGACGGCTTCCAGGACAGCGACGGCTGTCCCGAAGAAGACAACGACAACGACGGCGTGCCCGACGACAGGGATCAGTGTCCCGAGCTCCGCGAGATCATCAACGGCGTCGAAGACGACGATGGATGTCCCGATGAGGGGCGGGTCGTGGTCGAGAAGGCGCAGATCCGTATCCTCGAGAAGATCTACTTCGACTTCGGCAAGGCCACGATCCAGGCGCGCTCGGACAGCCTCATCGCCGAGATCGGTGCGGTGATCGTCGCCAACCCGGACCTCCGAAAGATCCGCATCGAGGGCCACACAGACAGCGTGGGTAGCGACATCGCGAACCTCAAGCTGTCCCAGGCTCGGGCCGACGCCGTGAAGGCTGCGCTCGCGAGCAAGGGTGTCTCGACCAGCGTGCTGGACGCGGTGGGTTTCGGTGAGATGCGGCCCGTGGCGAGCAACGAGACGGACGATGGGCGGGCCAAGAACCGCCGCGTGGAGTTCATCATCGTCGAGCGCGACTGAGCTCTCGGCCCGCCAACAGAGCCGCCCACTCTGCGGATGTGGGTGGCAAGTTGTTGAGATGATCGGCTTTTTGGCTCTGGGATGTGTGTGATCTGGACTACCATCCCGGCAGTGGTTCGGGCTGGAGGCACCATGTTTGGTCGTTTGGGAATCGTGGGAGTCGTGGGAATCGTGGGCTGTTCCGGCCACGGTCAGCCGGACGGCCCCGTGGAGGACTCCGCCGGCATCGTGATCGACGACGAAGACGACGGTGGCGATGACGACGATGACGACGATGACGACGGCCCCGAGGAGATCGAGGGCACGGTGAGCGGCACCATCGAGGTGCAGCTCTACACCACCGGTGAGGATGGCGAGCGCGAAGAGGTCTCCTGGGAGGACGGCACCGGCGGCGAGTACGTCTACGGCAAGATCTTCGTGGCTGCCTACTACGAGGGGGAGCAGGGCGAGCTCCGCTACGTGGGCCAGACGGTCATCGACGAGCCGACCACCGAAGAGAACCCCTACGAGATCGAGCTCCGCGGTGACACCGGCGCCCAGGACATCTACGTCTACGCGGTGCTGGACTACTACCAGGACAACATCGTGGGCACGAACGAGCCCCGCGGTGTCTACCCGAAGTCCATCCCCTTCGAGGACGGCACCGACTTCGATGAGGCCGACATCACCATCCTGACCGGTCTGTATGGTGGTGGCAGCGGCGGAAGCTGCGACTCCTCGGGCGTGTCTGGCGACATCGACATCACGGTGAGCTGGGCTGATGGGGACGTCTACAGCATGCTGCTGACCACGTCGGGCGAGGGGCCGTACCACTCGAGCGTGGACACGCCGGAGTCCAACGGCGGCGGAGCGGCCGGTGACTACTCGATGTCGAGCTGCCGATATGGCGAGATGAACCTCGTGGGGTGCTGGGACAGCAACGGCAACGGCATGGCCGATCCCCTCGATCGCTGGGGCGTCTACGTAGAGGAGGAAGAGGACGCCAACCCCGTAGACATCGGCAACAGCGACCTGTCCGGCAAGACGATCCAGATCCCCTTCGGCGACAGCATGCCCCTGGGCCTGGTGCCCTTCGTGCGGTTGAACGGCACGGTGTCGGTCTCCGGCGGCAGCTTCGATGATCTCGACGCGGGCTCCACCCTGTACATCACGCCGCTGAAGTACGCACCGGACGGGGAATTCGAGATCGATACCTTCGAGGATGCCTACGACTCCACCATCATCGAGTGGCCCGATCTGACCGGTGAGAGCGAGGTGCCCTTCACCGTCAGCGTGCCGGCCAACACCGTGGTCTACCTCTGGGCCTTTGCCGACGGCGACGGCGACGGCACCGTCAACGAGTCTGGTGACTTCGTGGCGGCTGCTGGTGAGGGTGGCCACGGCAAGGTCGCCACGGGGACCACCAGCTCGGACGGTATCGAACTCATCCTGGCCCCGTTCAGCTCTGACAACTAGCTCTGGCGCCCGCTCCGACCGAGCGGTCCAGGGGATGACAGGTGGCGATGTCGGTGTTTGTACCGGCGCCACGGTGGCCGCGCGCAGGGGCCATGCTACAAACTCGCGTCTGTGACTCGGAGGCACACGTGTCGATCGTCCGTTCCCCCCTCGCCGCCCGCTACCTGGGCCTGGCCGCTTGCCTGTGCTTGCCGGGCACCGCCCTCGCTGGCGCCACGGCCTCTTCCTTCCAGAAGGAGAACAAGAAGGGCGCCAACTATTGGAACGCCCAGAGTGCTCTCGACGGCAAGATGGAGACGGCCTGGCGCGTACCCGGCGACTCCAAGAACAAGGGTGAATGGATCCAGGTGGACGTGGGCATGACCGCGACCGTCTCTGGGCTCGGCCTCGTGATCGGCTGGGACAAGGACGAGGACACCTTCAAGGACTACGCCCGGGTCAAGCAGGCCCGGGTCGATGTCTTCGCGACCAACAGCAGCTTCGATCTCGAGCTCGCGGGCTCGGCCACCGTCGACTTCGCCGACCAGCGTGGCATGCAGGTCGTGGCCTTCGACGAGCCGATCAAGATCGAGGCCGACGCCGGCGGTGCGGTCAAGATCACCGTCACCGACGTCTACCCTGGCGTCGACTTCCCCTCGATGGGTGTCAGCGAGGTGGTGGTGCAGCTGGGCGAGATCTACGATCCGCCCAACGGGCTGATGGTCGTGGACGGCTCCAACGCCGACAACGACGCCTTCGATCTGACCGATGGCAACCCCCGCACCAAGTGGACGGCCCCCAGCGATGGCGCCAAGCTCGAGATCGAGGCCACTGGCTTCGGCATGTCCCGGGTGGGCCTGCAGCGGCTCGACACGTACCACGACCGTCCCAAGAAGGTGAAGATCTCCGTGGGCACGAAGGAGATCGTGGTCGAGGTGGCCGATGCCAAGGAGATGCAGTGGATCACGGTGCCGTCGACCTTCGGCTACTCGGGCAGCACCCTGGGCAAGATCACCCTCGAGGTCCTCGAGGTGTACCCGGGCTCTCGCTCGCCGGGCACCCTCGCCTTGGGTGAGGTGAGCGCCAAGGCCACCATCTACGACGCGCTGACCTTCTGAGTCGCTCTGGCCGAGTCGCTCCGGCGCGGGTGCCTCAGTAGTAGAGGTAGCCGTAGCCGTAGGTGGTGTAGGTC
>JAERSX010000127.1 GCA_016845285.1 Deltaproteobacteria bacterium
GAACGCGGCGGTGCGCTTCACGCTATTCATGGAGTCTCCGGCGATGGGGGGCCGGGTGGGAACAACACCGGTGGGCCGGGCGTGGAGAACGCCGCGAAGGGCCGCGGTGAGAGAATGGAGCCGTCACTAATGCGCACACCACTGCCCTTCAACCGCCGTCTCCAACGTGCCGGTGGAGTTTGACGGAATGGACACGCGATCGGCATTCTGTCCCACCGCATGGGGCTCCTCGCACAGCTCGCCGAGCCCTGCGAGCGCCGCTGCGGCGCCCTGCGGGGCGGCTAGGAAGGAGGCTTATGGTGCTCAGAACCCCTTGGATCCTCGTGAGCTGTCTCTTGCTGTCATGTGGTGGTGCCGCGCCACCGCCGGCGACGGTAGCCCCGCCACCGGCAGAGGAACTGGTGGCCGCAGCGCCCGAGGCGCCGCCGGCAGAGGTGCCCACGGTTGGCGACGGCCCGTCCACCCCCGTCGAGGTGAGCACGGACGGCGAGACTCCCGCGGCACCCGATGCTTCCGCGCTCTTCGAGGAGTGCCGGACTCGGGTCGAGGGACGGGAAAAAGACGGCGAATGTCAGAGCGACGAAGACTGTAGCCGCGCTGGCTGCTCGGGTGAGGTCTGTGTGACGACATCGCTGGCCGCTGAGGTCATGACCACCTGCGAGGTCCGTCCTTGCTTCGCCATCCTAGACACCTGCGGCTGTGTGGAAGGTCGGTGTAGCTGGTCGATCGATGCCGATGGTGCAGGCACGGTCGGTGGCTTGCCGGGCGGGGAGAACGCCCTGCCACAGACCTTGCCCGCTGACGCGCCCCAGTAGAGGGGCTGTGCGCATCACCGGTGGCCGACTTCGCGGTCGGGTCCTTCGCGCTCGGGTACCCGAAGGCGTGCGCCCGACCAGTGCTCGTGTTCGGGAGGCACTCTTCAGCGTGCTCGGGCAACACCTGGAGGGCTTGAGCGTGCTGGACGCATTCGGAGGTTCAGGCTTGCTCTCCTTCGAGGCAGCCAGTCGGGGCGCAGGGCCCATCACCGTGGTCGAGCGGAACCGACGCCAGGCCCGCTCCATCGAACGCCAGGCGGCAGAACTGGGTCTCGAGCTGCGTGTACAGGCCGCCGATGCGGCCGTCATCTTGGGCCAGGGGACCTGGGATCTGGTGCTGCTGGATCCTCCCTACGCCGACGACCCCGTCATCTGGCTGGAGCGCGCCGAGGGAGCTGCGAGTCAGGCGCTGGTGCTCGAACATCGCGCGGGTGCCGAGCTGCCCGCTCGGGTTGGAGCGCTCGGACTGGTGCGGGCACGTCGCTACGGAGATACCGGCCTCGCCGTCTACCGACCTCTCCGGTCGGACAGCGATGGGTCATCCGACGGGTAGGATGGCGGCGGCGCGGGCGTACCGGCCCCAGGGAGACGAGCTTCATGGCGCAGCAGGAACAGGAACGTGGGGCGCGAGCCGTGGTCATCGGCGGTGGGCCGGACGCACTACGAGCGGCAGCCACTCTGGCTCATGCCGGCCGCTCGGTCCTCCTCTTGCAGACGGGACCAGGAGCCTCCGGCCTCCGCCAGCCCGACCTACCAGTAGATACCGGACGCTTCCAGGTGGAGCCGGGCTCACGGTCGGATGTCGAGGCTGTCCTGGGCAGCCTGGTGGATGCCCCCGAAGCCCACCACGGCTTGACCCTCGGTGGCCGTCTGGTTCGACTGCCCATGAGTCGCTTCCAGGCTCAGCGGCTCCTCCCCATCGAGCAGGCCACCACAGTGGGTCGAAGCTGGGCCCGTACCCGACTTCGCAACGAAGCTGCTGAGCTCATCGGCGGCGGACAGGAAGAACGTACCTATCGGGACTGGGTGGTTCGACGGATGGGCGAGCCGGCCTGGCACCACCTGTACCGAGGCTACGCGGAGCGCCGTTGGGGCGCTGCTTGCGATGAACTCTCCGTGAGCGTGGCCCGCATCCATCACACCGGACCCGACGAGGGCACCTTCCAGGTGGTTGGCGGTGGCGCAGGCGAGGCTCTGGCCCACGCCGCCTCTGTGGTCGAGGCGAGCGGCGAGATCCGGAGCGATGTGTCTGTGCGTCAGCTCCGAGTGGACGGTGGGAAGGTCGTGGCGGTCGAGACCGACGACGACGAGGTCGTCTTGGACGACGGGCAGCTCTGGCTGGCCACCGACCCCTTCACGGCGTCTTCATGGCTCGGCGATGCGGTCCCGGATGGCTTCCACGTCGACGCTCAGCGCTTGCGTCTGCTCCCTCGGGTTCAGGTCATGATCCGAGGTCCGGTCGATGGCCTGCCTCACACCGTGCACGTGCTCGACGAGGGGGCTCCCTACTACCGCTTGGTGACGCCCTACGGCCTGGAGCAGGCTGCGGTGTTCCATGCCACCTTCGCCAGCCCCGAGCGGGTGCCCACCGACTCAGCTCTTGTCCATCGCTTTGTCGAGAGCGCTGGTGCCATCGGCCTGGGCGAGTTCGACGAGGAGGGCGCTCGAGTCGAGGTGCTCGACGCCTGGGAGCCCTGCTGGCTCGAGGGGACCCATGCGCGCCTGCGCCGGGTGCAGATGCGCTACCGCGATCTCGGGATCCTCGCGGTCGGTCGGGGTGGTGCCTTCGCCCCCCTCGACCCCGCGGAGGAGATCGCCTACGTCTCCACTCTCGCGGGCGTCGAAGACCCCGACCAGCGGGAACTCCACCGCGTGCATGCGTCGCCCCCGGTGTCCCAGGCCGACCTACGGTCTCGCATCACCCGCTTCATCGAGCGCTGAGGCCGGGCGCACCGCGCTCCCGCCCACCTTGTCCTCGGCCAGCAGCCGTCCCCCCTTCGACCAGGGCTTCCCGTCGACGGTGAGCTCGCGCAGGTCGATCTGGTCGTCTTCGGCGTGGAGGCGGATGACGCCGCTCAGCGCGCAGCTGTTGCGTCCTGTGAGGTGGAGCTCCCACCGGTGCTGATCGCTCTCTTCCACCAGCAGCCTCTGACCTGCGGGGTCGGCGGCCGGGGGGTGGAAGAGCGCCAGGCGTAGACACATGCGCAGCGCGCCATCGATGGAGGGCCAGTAGCCACGCAGCTCCAGTCCGGAGTCGGGCTCGATCATCTTGCCCGCCCGCCACAGGAGGTCGCGGGTTCGTCCATCCTCGTCCTGGAGCCGCTCGGCTGCGCAGGGACGGTGCTCGCCACACAGCTCGAGCATCGCGGCTCCCCCCTCGAAGGGAGGCGCAGCGGGGATGGTGGGCTTCGTGGGGGTCACACGGCCGATGAGTCGCCAGGTCACGGGCGACGGTGGTGTCGCCTCGAGAGGGTCCGGCGGGGCGACCATCTGAGGTTCCGGATCGCTGACACAGGCCCCGAGCAGCCACAACCAGACCAGAGGAT
>JAERSX010000128.1 GCA_016845285.1 Deltaproteobacteria bacterium
ACATCGAAGGCTTCGATCTCTCCGGGCAGGCACACGCCATCGCCTCGGCCGTGGCCCAGCTCGATCTCGACGGGGTGGAGTGGTCGCTGGCCGGGCAGAACCAGGAGATGGAGCGCTCGCTGGCCTCCCTGCAGCTCGCCCTCGCGCTGGCCGTGTTCCTCGTCTACGTCATCATGGCCAGCACCTTCGAGAGCGTGGTCCACCCCTTCGTCATCCTGGGCAGCGTGCCCCTGGCGCTGGTGGGAGTGGTCGGCGCGCTGTGGCTGGTCGAGACCCCCGTGAGCGTGGTGGTGCTCATCGGTGCCATCGTGCTCTCAGGGGTCGTGGTCAACAACGCCATCGTGCTGGTCGACACCATCAACCGCCGTCGCGCCGATGGTCTCAGTCGCAAGGACGCCATCCATGCCGCCTCGGTCCTGCGCCTCCGACCCATCCTCATCACCACCACGACCACCGTGCTCGGGTTGCTGCCCCTCGCCATGGGAGCCGGCGAAGGCGCCGAGATCCAGCAGCCCCTGGCCATCACGGTCATCGCTGGCCTGTCCAGCTCCACGCTGCTCACCCTGGTGGTCATCCCCGTCGTGTACCTGGCCCTGACCCGGATCCTGGAGCGTCGGGGCGTCGAGAAGCCCGTCGATGACTTCCAGCTCATCGACGACCCCACAGACGTACCGCCAGCCCCCGACATCCCGGCACCGACCCGCCTGGAGCCGGGCCCGTGAAGCGCACCGAGAGCGAGCTCGCCCAGGGGATCGGCCGCTGGCTGCCCTCGCTGAGCGTGGGCCGCCCGGTGACCATCGTCATGAGCTTCCTCGCGCTCATGGTGCTCGGCGCCATCGCCTGGGTGCGCATGCCCGTAGAGATGATGCCCGGCTCCTACGAGCTGCCCATGCTCTGGGTCTGGGTGCCCTACGGCGACTCCACACCCCGGGAGACCGAGCAGCAGATCCTCGCGCCTCTCGAAGAGCAGGTCAGCACCGCGCCAGGCATCAAGTCCATGCGCGGCTACGCCCGCTCGGGCAACGCCCAGCTCACCCTCGAGTTCCACCGCTCCGTCGACATGGACGTCGCCTACAACGCGGTCGTCGACCGGTTGGAGCGGGCCATGGTCGACCTGCCCGACGACGTGGAGCGCTACTGGATCTACCGCTGGGACCCTTCGGACGAGCCGGTGATGTGGGCGGGCATGGCCATCCCCGAGGAGGTGGAAGACCCCTACTGGCTGGCCAACGAGGTCATCGCCAAGAAGCTCGAGCGGGTCGCCGGCGTGGGCAAGGTCGACGTCTGGGGTGTCGACGCCCGGCTGGTCCTCATCGAATTCCACCTCGACCAGCTCATCGCCAACCGCATCGATCTGGGCAGCGTGGTGGGCAAGCTGGGCGCCGACAACTTCCAGCTCGCCACCGGGCGTCTCGAGGACGAGGGGAAGGTGCGCTACGTGCGCAGCCTCGCCCGGTTCGGGTCAGTGGACGAGATCCGCCAGTACCCCATCGGCGACGGCAAGGTGCTGGGCGACATCGCGACGGTCCAGTACGGCCTCACCGCCGAGCTGAGCATCAACCACATCGACGGCCAGGACGGCGCAGCCCTCGCCATCAACAAGGAGTCCGGCGCCAACACGGTCGAGGTGACCCAGCGGGTGACCGAGGCCTTCGCCGAGCTCGAGGAGGACCCGCGCCTCGCGGGCACCCGGGTCCACAGCTTCTTCGACCAGGGGAAGATGATCCAGGACTCCATCGACGACCTGCTGCACACGGCCATGACCGGCGGTGCGTTCGCGGTCGTGGTGCTGTTCGCCTTCCTGCGCGAGTGGCGCCTCACCCTGCTCATCGCAGCATGCATCCCCTTCGCGCTGCTGCTCACCGTGACCACCCTGTACTTCACGGGCAGATCGCTCAACCTCCTCTCGCTGATGGGGCTGATGCTCGCCGTCGGCATGGTGGTCGACAACTCGATCGTGGTGGTGGAGTCCATCTACGCTCGAAGACAGCACGGCGAGGAGCGCAAGAAGGCCGCGGTGGGCGGCACCGCCGACGTGAACCTGGCCATCACCCTGTCGACGATGACCACCATGGTGGTGTTCCTGCCCATCATCCTGATGACCGACGACGCCGACTTCAGCTTCTTCATGGGCGAGCTGGGCATGCCGGTGGTGTGGGCCCTGGCCGCGTCGCTGGTGGTGGCGCTGGTGTTCACCCCCCTGACCACCACCCTGCTCAAGGGGCGCCCCGAGCACGGCGGAGGCCTGCCGCCCGAGCCCGGCTGGATCCGCTGGCTCACCCGCAAGTACACCGCCGGCCTCCAGTGGGTGCTCACCCACCGCACAGACGCCCTGGTGGGCATCCTGGTGGCCACCTTCGTCACCATCGTGGTGCCGGTCGAGGCGGTCGGCTGCCAGGACGATGCCGACGGAAACATCGGTCAATTCGAGGTCCGCTACGAGATCGACGGCGACTTCAACTACGCCGAGAGACTCGAGATCGTGGAGCGCTTCGAGGGCTGGATCGAGGACCACCGAGACGACTGGGGCGTGCGTGTCACCCGGTCGCGCCTGTCGTCCAACTCGACCCACGGCCGGACCTACGTCTACCTCCACAAAGAGCGGGAGGAAGGCCAGCCCAGTCGCGAAGAGGTCATCGAGGAGGCCACTCAGGAGCTGCCGCAGCTCGCAGGCGTCACGGCTCAGATCGGGTGGAGCTCCAGCGGCGGCCCGCCTCCCAACCAGCTGACCGTGGTGCTCCACGGCGAAGACACCGCCACCCTCGAAGACCTCGGAGCCGAGGTGGCCCGACTCGCCGAGGGGGTGCCCGGCGTGTTGGGCGCCTGGCCGGAGATGGAGGAGGAAGGCGGCCAGGAGATGCGCTTCGAGGTCGATCGAGAGGCCGCCGCCCGGTACGGCGTCAACGCCGCATCCATCGGGCGCACCGTGTCCTTTGCCATGCGCGGCACGCCCCTGCCCGACTACCACGAGGACCAGCGCGAGGTCGATGTCTACGCCCGCTTCCGCCTGGAGGACCGCTCCGATCTGGGGAGCCTGCTGGAATTCCCGATCTGGAGCCCCGAGACCGGCCAGTCGGTGCCCCTGCGGGCGCTCGTGGAGTGGGAGGTGGCGCCCGGCATCGGCACGATTCGCCGCCAGGACCGAATCACCTCGTGGCCACTGACCATCGACCTGCACAAGGACGCCTCGAAGGACGCGGTGTACGCCAGCCTGCAGGGGGCCCTCGCCACCGTGGACTTCCCGCGGGGCTACACCTGGGACACCGGCTTCAGCTTCGCCGGCGACGACGAGAACAACGAAGCCCAGACACTGGCCCTGCTGCTGAGCGTCACCTTCGTCTTCCTCATCATGGGCGTGCTCTTCGAGAGCTTCCTGCTGCCGCTCTCCATCATCACCACCATCCCCATGGCCTTGCTCGGCGTCTACTGGACGCTGTGGCTCACCAACACACCGCTCGATGTCATGGGTGGGGTGGGGCTGGTCGTGCTCATCG
>JAERSX010000129.1 GCA_016845285.1 Deltaproteobacteria bacterium
ATGAGTTCGGTGGCCTCACCCATCCAAGCCATGAAGTGGGCTCCACCCGCCATGCGCATCTTGCGTCCGAGCAGGTCGAGGGCCTGGATGCCGTTCGTGCCTTCATAGATGCTGGCGATCTTGGTGTCCCGCATGTGCTGCTCGACGGGAAACTCGCCGGTGTAGCCAGCGCCGCCGAAGGTCTGTACCGCGAGCACCGTGCACTCGAAGCCGCGATCGGAGCAGTGCGCCTTGCAGATGGGGGTCATCAGCTCGAGCTGACCCATGAGCCGGTCTCGGAGCGCCTGGTCTTCGGTGTGCTTGGTGAGGTCGAAGCGAAGGGCGAGCGAGTAGATGAAGGAACGCATCGCCTCGATGTGCACCTTCTGCCACAGCAGCATCCGACGCACATCGGGGTGCTGGATGATGGGCACCCGTGGGGCGCTGGGGTCCCTGAAGTTCTCCACGCTGCTGCCCTGGATGCGCTCCCGTGCGTAGCTGACCGCGTTTTGGTAGGCGACGGCGGCACCCGCGAGCCCCTGCAGGCCCACACCCAGGCGGGCCTCGTTCATCATGCGGAACATGATCTTCATGCCCTCGCCCTCTTCGCCAACGATGCGACCCTCAGCGCCCTCGCCATCGGCGCCCAAGGCCAGCACACAGGTGGCTGAGCCGTGCAGGCCCATCTTCTCTTCGATGCTGGTCACGAAGACGTCGTTGCGGGCGCCCAGCACGCCGTCGCCGTCGTAGGCAAACTTGGGCACCAAGAACAGCGACAGGCCGCGGGTGCCTTCGGGTGCGTCTGGCGTGCGGGCCAGGACCAGGTGGAGGATGTTCTCGCTGAAGTCGTTGTCACCACCGGTGATGAACACCTTCTCGCCGGTGATTCGGTAGACGCCTGGACGGTCCGTCCGCATGGCGCGGGCACGGTTGTCGCCCACGCTCGACCCGGCATCGGCCTCCGTCAGGCACATGGTTCCGGCCCACCGGCCTGTGTAGAGGCGGTCGCACACGAGCTCGCGGAGGTCGTCTGGGGCGAACTCGGCGAGCATGTTGGCCGATGCGCGGGTGAGGCCCGGGTAGGTGGCAAAGCTTGTGTTGGCGGCGGTGAAGAGCTCCTGAATGGCGACGTCGATGGTGTGGGGCATGCCCATGCCGCCGAGGTCTTCACGTCCGGCGAGTCCCAGCCAGCCTCCCTCGCCGGCGACCCGCCATGCCTCGGCGAAGCCGTCGGGAGTGGTCACGTTGCCTGCGGCATCGACCGCGCAGCCTTGACGGTCGGCGGGCTTGTTGAGCGGGGCCATGATGTCGGCACAGATGCGGTTGGCTTCGTCGAGCATCTGGTCGCAGAGCGCCCGGTCCACGTCATCGTGGGCCGGGAGTGGGTCGAGAGTGCCGATGAAGTCGAGCTGCTCATAGAGGACGAAGCGGATGTCGCGCAGATCGACAGAGTAGGCGGTAGCGCTCAAGGTGGGCTCCGGGGTCGCGTGGGCAGCGGTCCTAGCCGTGAGTCCGGCTGTCGACAAGCAGTGGGAAGGCGCGGGGGGCGGTCTTCCGCGCTACACTCAGCCGGCACGGACGGGAGCTGCCATGTCCTCCCGCGAACTCCACGACTTCCTTCGCGAGTCCACCGACTCCGGTCCTTCCTGCGCAACAGCGCACTCAGCGGGCGATGTGGGCTCGAGCGTCCCCGCGCTTCAGCGACTCAGGGCGGGACTGATCCACGCCATGGGTTTGGCACCGTCTCTTGCTCTGGCGGCTGCCTTGGGGGCCTGCGTAGGCGGCGACAAGGGGGCGGTCGACGACGAGGACGAGGTGCCTTGGGGCGGTGACGACACCGGAGAGCTGGCCCGAGTCTGTGGTGACGTGACCGAATTGGAGGAGGCGGTGGAAGCGGGCAGCGTGGGAGAGGGCGAGGTGCTGGTCTGCATCGATCTCCCGTCGGATGGGGCGGACTGCCCGCCCTGGCCCGAGGACGCTCTCCGCGAACAGCTCTGGGAGGTGGCCGGGGCGCCCGCCACCGACTGCGTGTGGCACCCCGACAAGGTGTGTGGCCCCGAGACGGGAATTCAAGATGCCTGCTGCTACGTGGCCGACATCTTGGTGGAGTGTTGGAGCGAAGGGCGCCCCTTCACCGTGGACGGAGAGGCCCGCACAGCCTGCCTCGTCGACGGCTCATCCTGGTCGTCGGCCATGGGCACCTTGCCGACTCTCACAGACGTTCAGGTTCGTGCCGCCGAGGGGTGGGCTGAGGCTGCGCTGGCCGAGCACGCATCGGTGGCGAGCTTCGGCCGCTTTGTCCTCGAGTTGATGGCGGTGGGGGCCCCCCCGGAGCTCGTTGCAGGAGCCACCCGTGCCATGGCAGACGAGATCGCACATGCACGTCTGGCCTTCGGTGTGGTCGAGCGCCTCTCTGGTCAGGCTCGAGGTCCGGGCGCGCTGCCTCTTGCGGGCGCCCTCCCAGAGCACGTGACCTTGCGAGACGTGGTGATGGGCACCCTCGCCGAAGGCTGCGTGAACGAGACCCTGGCTGCAGCCGAGGCGCGGGCGGCAGCGTCGGTCTGCCAGGACCCGCAGATCTGCCCTGTCCTGGAACGCATCGCCGTCGATGAGGCTGAGCACAGCGCGCTGGCATGGCGGTTCCTCCGATGGGCCCTGTGTCAGGACCCTTCGCTCATCGCGGAAGTGGGTGCCTGGCTGACGGCCCACGGGGCGCCGACGATCAACAAAGCGGACCCCGATCCGGCCCTGGCCGCCTTCGGTCGTCTGGACGGCCCCACACGCGCTGGTCTCGCAGAGTCCGTCTGGAGCCACGTGATCCTCCCTGCCTGGGACGCTCTGCGCCACGATCTGTTGGCAGAGGTTCGAGACGGCGCGTCGGCGGCCTGAGTCATCTTGAGCATCCGTGGGCGGGCGGTGGCCCTGGCGTTGCTCGCCGTGGCTGCCAGTGTTGCCCTCGAATTGCTCGCTGGGCCGGGACATGTGCTGGATCCGAGCCCGTGGCGCGGGCCCGTGTGGGCAAGCGTGGCTCTGGTGGCGGTCCTCTTCGCCGTCCTCGCCTGGAGCTTTGCTGGGCGCAGGGCCACGCTCGGCCTCCTCCTCTCCGCCTGGGCGTTGGTGTGGGGGCCGCAGGCACAACGGAGCCTCCAGGTCTCGCCAGCGCTCGGCTGGGTTCCCGCAGGGGTCATCGGTCTCACGAGCTGGGCTCACCCCCCCACGGGCGTCGTCCTCGGAGTGGTCGGACCGGCGCTCGGGGTGCTGGCCAGACGCGCTCGGTTTCAGTCCTCATCCCCTGTCGCGGGTGTGGATCCTGGGCCCCATCCCGATGTCCTGCTCGTGACGGTGGACACGGTGCGTGCGGACAGCGAGCTCGTCGACCTCGGACGGTTCCCGGCCGAAGACGGGTGGGTTCACTACGAGGGCGCCGTGGCGCCTGCCCCTTGGACGCTACCGGCCATGATCTCGGTGATGCGTGGGCTGCCGGTCGCTCAGCACGGGGGAGGGCTGCCTGCTGCAGGTGGCTTCACCAGCCCCGTCGACGGAGCCTCACTGGCGGAGCGCTTCGCGGCGCGCGGGTACCTCACGCACGCGCTCGTCAGCAATCCACACCTTCGCTCGGGCCATGGGTTTGGCGCCGGCTTTCAGACCTTCCAGCACAGCGACGACAGCCGAGAGCCGCTCGCGGCGGCGCATGCCGTCCTGGGCCGCTGGTCAGATCTTCGAGGACGCGTGCCCCCTGTGCGAGCGGGACGTGATCGCCGGCTGGTAGACCGAGCGGTTCGACTGATCGAGTCGCCGGCCGATGACCCCCGCTTGGTGTGGGTACACCTCCTCGGGCCGCATGAGTACGCCCGGGCACCGCAGAACCCGCCTCCAGCCTGGGTGCCCGGCACCGAAGACCTCGATGTGCTGCGTGCTGCGTACGCTGGCAATGTGGAGGTGGCCCGCGACCAGGTCCTGGCGCTGGCCGCTGCAGCCGATGGCTGGGTGATCGCGGTGACCAGCGATCACGGCGAAGCCTTTGGCGAAGGCGGCTACCGGGGGCACGGTCGAGGGCTGCAAGATGCCGAGCTGCGGGTGCCCTTGGTGGTTCGCAGGCCAGGGCAGGCCGGAGGGGTGCACCGCGAGCAGGTCGCGCTGCATGAGCTGGGCGACTGGCTCCTGGGCTCTGATGAGGCGGCGCTCGAGGCGCGACAGACCGTGTCGGTGGGCGGTGTGCGTGCCGATGCGGGTGCCTTCGCTCAGCGTCATGGTCCGGACGTGTACGACGTTGACGAGGCGCCGGCGCCCTCGGGCTCGTTGCTCCCCATGTCCTCGGACACTCGGTCCGCCCTCGAGGAACTCGGCTACATCGACCACCCGTGAGCGACGGGCCTCGGGGGCGCCTCATGGCACCCGGACGGTGCTCCTGAGGGGGCCATGCAGCTCGGCCGAGCGCGGCTCGTGCCCTTGAAGAACGACGATGCTGACGAACTCCTCACGCGTGAGCTTCTTCGTGTCGTCGGCCAGGGAGGCGGTCGCAGACCGGGTACCCCGAGCCCTGGCGTTCGAGAAGGTGGGGCCGGTGGGCTACGAGGGCGCCATGATGGTACGTGTCGAGCGATGCCGTGCACACGATCACGGCCAAAGGCCTTGGAGCAAGGACATGATGACGATTCCCTTTCGCATGGGCTTCTTTGCGTTGCTGGCCATCAGCAGCAGCGCCTGCTTCGCAGTTGGCAACACCAAGAGCGACGACGACGACGAAGAGGACGATGACGAAGGCTGGTTCGAGTCCGACGCCGACACGGATGCCGACACCGACACCGACACCGACGCCGACGACGACGCCGACTCCGACACGGACACCGACTCCGACACGGACACCGACACCGACTCGGACACAGATGCCGACTCCGACTCTGACTCCGACTCCGACTCCGACGTCGACTACTTCGAGCCTTCTGCACTGGCGACCGGTGCGTGGATTCCGTACCGGGACGGGGACCTGGGCGGTGTCACCTACGATGGCAGCGACTACCCCGCCTACTTCTTCATCTACCTGGCCGATCTCGACTACTGGGAAGGCCCGGGCGACACCGACAACGCCTGCACGCTCTACTTCGACATGGAGTCATCCTCGACTTCATGGGACAGCGGCTTGGTCGGGGACGGGGCCTGGGCCGCCTGGGCCCTCGATCTCGAGAGCAGCTACGTCACAGAGGAAGGACCCTGCGGTGACCTGGACCCGAGCGACTGGACCACGGATGTGGTCCGAGAGCTCGGCAGCTACGACTGGAGCTACGGGATTGGCCCCGTGGACAGCGATCTGGGCGAGACTCTCACCGAATACTACCCGGAATACGAGCACAACTGGCTCGGTGGTTGGCTGGACACGGACTTTGGCGGAGGAGGCGTTGGAGCTGTTGACTACGGCCTCGCCTACGAGGTCGACTCATCGGGCGAGGTCGACGACAGCAGCATGTTGAACGTGTCGGGCTGGTCCAGCGCCGAGGATGGCCTCTACACGA
The DNA here is from genome assembly GCA_016845285.1 of Deltaproteobacteria bacterium. GTDB lineage: Bacteria > Myxococcota_A > UBA796 > UBA796 > UBA2385 > BH17. The sequence continues at coordinate 5,490 of JAERSX010000129.1, forward strand.
CCTATTCGGGCTACTACTTCCCGCTCTGAGCGAGGGTCTCAGCTCTCCGGCAGCAACACCGGCAGCCGCTGTTGGCCATCGAAGCTGATGCCCAGGGCCTCCAGCATGGTGCCGCACACGGCCTCCTCACCGGGCGGCAGGCGCTCGTCCGAGTAGAGCGGGTCTTCGCCTGCCGGGATGTCGTCGAAGGGTGTGGCTTCTCCGGTGTCCGGGTCCCAGCCACAGATGAAGCCGTTGCTGGGATCGGGGACTCCCAGGCTCTGGTTGCCTCGCAGCAGCGGTGACACCGCGAGCAGCCCGTTGTTGAGGTGGTGCCCGGTGCCGAAGGAGCTCCCGGTGTCCCACTTGTCTCGGCCGAACTCCGTGTTGAACACGATCAGCGTGCGATCCCACAGGCTGGTGCCATCGGAGTTGCCGTCGGCGTCGTAGTACGGCGCATCCGAGAGCAGGCCGATGAGCTGGCCGATGACCCACAGCACCCGATCCCAGTGGGTGGCCTGGGCGCTGGCGTGGTTCTGGTGGCTCTGGTCGAAGGCGAGGAAGCCGTCGGTTCCAGGCTCTGTGAGGGTGATGGCACTCGACGCATTCGTGCGGATGAGCAGGTAGGCCAGGGCCGCCTGCGCTTGGAGGCGATCGTCTGGAGTTCCGGCGGTGCTGGTGGGGAAGGCGTCTGGCAGGGCACTCAGGATGGCGCTGGCCTCGTCGCTGGGCGACAAGCCGAAGGCATCGAGAGGGAAGATGTCGCCCAGATCCGGCACGAAGAGCAACTGATGGATGAGCTCGGCGGTCTCGAGCTGGCCATCAGAAGAGCGCCGGGCCTGGAGGATGGCCTTGCGCAGGCGACTGTTGGCGAAGGTCTGGGCGAAGGGGCTGGCGGTCTCCAGCGTCTGCTCGCGAAACGCTCGCGCTTCCTCGACGAGCAGCGTCCGAACTGCCGGATCGCTCAGGGGATCGTCGCCGACCTCGGTGATGCCGAGGTGCCCGTGGGTGCTCAGGGGGAACGTGACCGGATTGACCACGACCTCGGCGAGGGCGCGGGGATCGATCCCGGCATCTTGACCCCCCACGCTGTAGCCGCCGCGCCCCATGTTGACGTTGGGCAGGGGCTGGTCGGCGCCGTAGGCCAAGGCCATGACCTCGGCCATGGTGCGCCCGAAGTGGGTGTCGCGGCCGGTCATCCAGCGTGACTGGGCGGTGAAGTGGTTCACCGAGCTGGACTGGGTTCCCATGACGACGCTCTGGCTGGCGTAGTTCTCGAGGAACTCCGAGGGTGTGTCTCGGTCCACCGCCCCGATGTTGGAGTTGTCCGGCTGGTGGCGCTCGTGTCCAATGACCGTGCCTCGAGCCGTCCGG
>JAERSX010000130.1 GCA_016845285.1 Deltaproteobacteria bacterium
CGGCCCCGTCCATGGCGGTCGTCCTGGCCGTGCTCGCAACCGCCCAGGCCACCATCAGCTCCGGCCTTCATGACCACTTCCCCATGCACGAGCTCCCCGAAGTGGAGTTCGCCAGCTGGATCGGAGAGCGCGATGGGCACGGAGTGGTGGTGGTCATTCCCAGCGAACTCGCCGCGCCTGCGGCAGGTGAGAAGCGCGCCGACATGGTGGTCTTCGCGAGCATCGAGGGGCCGCTCTCATCCTCCGATCAACAGTACTTCCAGGTGCTCCACCGTCGCCCGATCACCACCAGCCCCAGCCTCAAGACGCTCATCAAGCGCCCCATGGCCGTGGAGTACGCCGAGCTGATGGGCAACTGGAACGACCTGACCCAGCCCAAGCAGACGGGAAACCCAATCCCGCGAAGTGCGTACGACTCGCCCGACGAGGACCGCCGCAGCCACACCATCGACCTGCTCCACCAGGGCGGGCTCCGCTGGGTGGTCATCGACCTGGCGCTCTTCACCGACGAGGGCGTCGACATCCTGCGCAAGCAGCTCGGCGATCGCATCGCGCACGAGGAACACTTCGACGACGGCTCGGGCGTGCTGGTGTTCGAGCTCGAGGAAGCCTCTTAGCAGAGCTCCTCCGACTCCTCGGCCCCGTTCCGCGACGTTCGGATGCGCATCCACCTCGACCACCGAGGTGGCTGAACCGGGCCGCTATGCGCCGGCCGCAGCGCCCACGAAGACCATCAGGAACATGATGGCGTAGAAGAACATCACGAGCACCAGGATGGCGATGATGAAGCCAGAGATCAGCAGGCCGAAGATGCCGCCTACGAGGCCCGCGTAGGACACCGCTCGCAGCGAGCGGCCGCCCCGATCGTCGAGGGGGATGGGAGCGTTGATGACCTTCCAGGCCGACCAGATGCTCACCACCGCCAACGGAAAGGCGAGCAGGTAGCTGGTGTAGCAGGAGAACGGACCCGCCGACGCGCACAGCAGCCCGCCCATGGCGGTCCAGACCGAGATCTGGGTCTGCGTCGAGAGATCGGTCTCCTGGAGCGCGCCGGCCTCGTAGGCATCCAACCAGTCATTGCCCACGTCGCTCATACCCGCCTCTCCAGATGGGCCTCTCAGGTGGGCCGCGAACGCCGACATAGCACGAGAGTACCCAGCGCGAGCAGCCAAGAGAGGCCGCGCGGCTCCGGGACGTGGACACAGCCGCAGCCCTCGTCGTCGAGATCGTAGAAGGAGCTCAGGCTCGGGGCGTTGGAGCCGGACTCCGAGTCTCCGCCCTCCGTGAAGTACAGCCGGAAGGTGTAGTCGAAGGTCTCGCCCTCCTGCCGACGACGGGCGCTCGGAACCACCGCGACGTGGACCGAGGTCACATCGGAGACATCGCCGATCTCGTGCTCGATGCTGGCGCCCTCGAGCACGGTGTACTCCCGGGTGCCACCCCCGGAGACCACGACGACCACCCGCCAGTCGGCATCCATGCCCTCCGAGCCGGAGCTGTCCCCCTCGAAGCCAAGGGCCAGCGTGCCATCGTAGGGCCGGCTCATCTCCAGGATGTTGTAGCCGTAGCGCTCGGGCAGCAGGTCTTCGCTCACCTGATCCCAGTCGTCCATGCCACCCCGGCTGACGCTCTTCGCCACCCGATGGTCCTCGCTGCCGTACCAGCTCTCGTAGACGATGAGTGCGTCCTCGTACCAGTCGCCGTGCTCGTAGTCCCAGGTGGCGTTGTGGGCCGCGAACAGGGCGATCTCGTGGTCGAGATCGTAGCCGAGCTCGGCGACACCATCCTCCAGCGACTCGAGGGGATCGCTCGACGTGGGCTCCACCCAGCTGTCTCGGATGAGCCGCCAGTCACCGACGTGCTCGGCGAGGTAGCGCGGGAAGATGAAGGCACCGTACTGATGGAGCTCCTGGAGCACTCCGGAGTCCGGGTAGTCGAAGAAGTTCAGCGCCAGGTGCGGGAGGAAGGCGAAGCCGGCGAGGAAGACGGCGTAGTCAGGCTCGTCCGGGTACACCTCGACCTCGATCCACGAGGCCGTGGCCTCCCAGTACCAGGCGGCGTCGCCGCTGTAGCTGTAGGCCTCGGTGCCGAACTGGACGAGGTGGTAGAACTCGTGGGCGGCAACGAGGGCCGCGTAGTCACCCGCCGCGGCGTACTCGGGCGACATGACCACCATGGGATAGCCAGCGCTGTCGTAGGTGGCGTAGCCAGCAGCGCCGCTGATCGAGGGCCCCTCGCCCGTGTTGCCGACGTAGACATTGACCTTGTACCGGTCGGCACCGTGGGGGACCGGATGATCCATGTCGTCGATCTGAGCGATCCAGGCCACCTCGAAGGCGTTCAACATCGTCTGGGCGTTGCCCTCGGTGATCCCGCCGCTGTTGCCCCAGCGGGCCACGAAGTTGTCGCTCTCGAGGCTGTTCGACACGCTGTACGCGTCGCGCACGTCCTTGTCCGGGGAGGGTGGCCCCGGATCCGGCAGCACGGCCGGCGGCATGGCGAGGGTCTGCTCGAGGATCGCCGGCGTGCCGCAGGGCCAGGCACCAGCCACCGCCACACCCATGGCTCCAATCACGACCGTCAGGACCATTCCAACTCCACCCGCCCAGGGTAGCCCCGCCTGAGTTCAGCCACCGCGAATCCGTCCCAGCATCCCGTCGAGGATGGACAGAGTGAGACCCCAGA
>JAERSX010000131.1 GCA_016845285.1 Deltaproteobacteria bacterium
GGTCATCTCTTCGGAGGTGGCGTTGATGGCCTCGTCCACGCAGCTCTCGAGGTCGACGTCGTTGCCGTCGCAGTCCTCGTCGATGTCGTTCCAGGAGATCTCGGTGCCATCGGGGTTGGCGCTGCTCTCGGTGTCGTCGCAGTCGTCGGCGTTGGTCACCGCACCGGGGGGCTGGTCGCAGGCCTCGTGCGCGGTGGTGGGGTCACCGTAGCCGTCACCGTCGGCGTCCTCGTAGTAGGTCTCGCTGTCGCTGCCGGACTCGTCGATGTCTCCGTCACAGTCGTCGTCGATGTCGTTGCAGACCTCGGCCTGGTTGGGCGCCACGTCAGCGTTGCTGTCGTCGCAGTCCCCCTCGTCCTCGGTGTAGCCGTCACCGTCGTCGTCGTCGTAGGTCTCGCCCACGTCGCCGTCGTCGCCGTCATCCGAGTTGTCTTCGCTGTCGTCGTCGTCGTCGCCGTCGTCGCCGTCGTCGCCGTCGTCGCCGTAGGCTCCTGCGTCGCTGTCGTCATCGGAGCCAGGACTCTTGTCCTTGCCGAAGAAACCGTTGGAGCAGCCGCTCAGGGCCACGAGAGCAGAAATGGTCAGGACCGAACGGGTCATGGGTGCCTCCCAGGAGAGCCGCACTTGACCCAGCGCTCACAATTGATCCAGGGCTGTTCCCGGACCGTCACAGTCATGCCGACCAGTTCACCGTGGCGTCACAGAGGCCGCCAAGGCTCATGCTCTCGCACGCCATTCTCAGGGGTGCGGCGCGTGAACCTCGATGTCGACGCTGCCCAACCCCACACCCACCGACGTGCCATGAGTGCTCCAGGTTCCGCTGACCCAGGTGCCGCCGTCGTAGTGGCCGGAGCTCCAGACGTAGCCACTGCGGCTGAGGGGACGCCAGTAGCCGTCGACGTAGTGGTAGCCGTCCCAGTAGCCAGGCACCCAGACCATGTCGGGGCCTGGAGATGCCGTCGGACGCCAGTGGCCCGGCACGTAGTGGCCATGGTGGTAGCTGCCGGAGACCCAGACGTAGCCGCTTCGCGTGGGAGCCACGTAGTACGGCGACCAGGGATCGCTCACCGCGACGTGGGCGACCGTGTAGCTGTAGCTGTGGGACCGATGCACACTGCGGGAGCTGGGACGAGTGTGGGCACGGCTCCGGCTGGAGCTGTGGCTGCTGTGGGCGCTCGCCCGCTCAGCGTGAGCGTGGCTGCTGCTGACCGTCCCCGGCCGTTGGTGTCGGCGCGCCTCGGCGACGTTCGACCAGGTGACGAAGGCGAGAGCGGCGAAGAGAAGAGTGCGCAAGAGTCCTCCATTGGGACTCATCAGACGCAGCCGAGCCAGCGCCATTCAACGGGGACCGGAGAGGCTAGCCCTCGTCCAGCATGGCGCGCTTGTCGGCCACCTTCGCTGCGTCGTCCGCGCCAGGCAGCGGATCCTTCTGCTCGACGATGACGTTGTCGATCCACTTCGCGGCCAGGCGCGCGTTGATCTCGATGTACTCGTTCCACTTCTTGGGCACGTCCTCATCGAGGAAGATGGCCTCAGTGGGGCACTCGGGCACGCAAGCAGCACAGTCGATGCACTCGTCGGGGTCGATGACCAGAAAGTTCGGTCCCTCTCGGAAGCAGTCCACCGGACAGACGGACACACAGTCGGTGTACTTGCACTTGATGCAGGGCTCGGCGACAACGAAAGGCATGCTTACTCCCAACTCGCAGGGGGGTTGGTAGCACACCCGGAAGCCCGGGAGAAGAGACCCTGCCGACTTCGGTCTGAAGGCCGAGCTTCCCGGTGACCGCAGACGCCAGAGAGAGCTGCACCATCGACGTCCACCCACTCGGACACCGTGGGCGTCGGGGCTCCCGCTAGAGCACGTGCCAGACGGGTGGGCGGAGCGTCAGATTGCTGACTTCCTCAGCCATCCTTGCCGTTGGTGTTGTCCCAGCCATCGAGGTCATCGTCGCCCTCGAGGTACCAGGGCAGCTCCTCTTCTTCGGACTTGCGCAGGTTGCCGCCCGCGCCCTCGTCCTCGCCGGACGGGTTCTCGGGGGTCTTGGCCTCGTCCATCTTGCGGACCTTGTCCTTCAGCTCCTCGGACTTGCGCGCGGGCTCGTCCCAGAAAGGGCTGTCGGTGGCCTTGTAGGACGGCGGCCGACCGGGGTGGCTGGCCTCGCTCTTCGCAGAGCGAAGGCCATCAACGACCTTGCGACCGAGTCGTCTCAGGCGTCTCATGCCCTGGCTCCTGGCACTACTGGCTGATCATCTTCTTGAGATTGCCGTACTGCTTGATCTTGAACCAGGTCAGCTCGCCACTCTTCCAGTACCGGTAGCCCACAGCGGCCATGCGGATGTAGTTCGCGCCCCAGGCAAGGTAGAAGATGGGGTCGACGTTCTGCTTCCAGTACTCGCGGTTGTCGAGGAGCTTCCGGATGAAGCTACGCGGCACGAAGCTCTTCGACGCGAGGCAGTAGAGCGCCAGGTAGAAGCGGTCTTCGTCGCTCCGCGGCCAGTCCATGGACACGCGGAACTGCTTCCAGGCCTTGGTGTTGCGACCCTCGATGAGGTTGGGATCGAGGGTGCCGTTCTCCAGGCCCTGCTTCGTGAGCGCGGTGCCCGGGAAGTAGTTCAGGCTGTAGAAGTAGATGCTGTAGGGGAGCGGCAGATCGAGGAGGAACTCCGCCGTCTCGATCTTCATCTCTTCGTTGGCGTACGGGTTGTCGATGATGACGTCGTACACGATGTCGAGACCGAGTTCCTTGTTGAACTCGCCGAACCTCATGATGGCGTTGTTGCCCGGAGACCGGTTGTGCATCTCCTTGGACTCCTTGCTGGAGCCCGACTCGATGCCGGTCTGGACGCGCACGAGGCCCACTTCCACGAGCTTCTTGAGCATGTCTTCCCGCAGCATGGGCGGGATGAGCAAGCACTCGAAGGGGATGCCGATGCGCTTCGGGTACTCGACGAGGAACTCCTCCATCCACTTCTTGCCGAAGGCAAACGAGGTGTCGTCGTCGATCTTGACCCGGGCGACCTTGGGGAAGGTGTCCTTGATGAGCTCGAGCTCGCCCATGATGTGCTGTACCGAGCGTGCCCGGTAGAACTCCTTGCCCTTCTCGTCGTAGACGTCGCGCAGGATGGAGACGTAGCAGTACGAGCAGTTGTAGGGGCAGCCCCGCGAGAAGTAGATCCGATACTCGGCGCCCCGCTTCCAGGGCTCCTCGATCGTGAGCTTCTCCTTCTCGATGTAGTACTTGTTCTCGTCGATGGTGTCCGGGTAGGGCAGCCAGTCCATGTCCTTGACCAGCGGGCGCGGGCCGTTCTGATGGATGGTGCCGTTCTTGTTGGCCCAGATGTTCGGGATGTTCGTGGTGTCGGTGCCGTCGCGCAGGGCCTCGCAGAGGTCGATGGCCGCCTCTTCGCCCTCACCCACACACACGTAGTCGACCTCGTCGATGCAGGTCTCCGGCGTGCTGGTGGGGTGGATACCGCCCCAGACCAGCGGCGTGGTGGGGAACTCGGCGCGCAGGCGCTTGGTGACCTCGCGGGCCATGGGCAGCAAGCTCGACATGAACCCCACGCCGATCATGTCGACGTTCTTCTTCCGGATGATGTCCATGGCCATCTGGAGCTCTTTCTCCGTGGGCATCTCCAAGGCGTTGTGGATCCAGTCCCGCAGGAAGATGATGTGGGTCTCGATGCCCGCTCGCTTCAGCGCGGCAGAGACGTAGCGGATGCCGGCGTTCTCTACGCTGTAGATGGTCATCAGCGCCACGCTGAAGGGCTTCTTGCCCTTCACCGGGAAGGTGATGTGCGAGGTGTCCGGATCGAGACGCTCGACGGTCTGGGTCTGCATGTCTGGAGCTCCGTGCGAGTCCGATGGGGTCAGCTGGCTACTGGGTGAGGAGCCGGATGCCCGCGGTGGCCTTGCGCTTGAGGTCGTCGAAGTTGCGCATCTGCATGATGTTCCGCGCCACGAAGACGGGACGCCAGTAGAAGCGGCGGTAGGCGAGGTGGAGGAGCTCGCGGAGCTCCTCACGGCTGAAGTACTCGTCCCACACCTGAGCCTTGAAGTCCTCGCTGGGGGCCTGCATGAACTTCAGCCAGGGGTCGATGTCGAGCACGCCGTCGCGGATTCCCTCGTTGTAGAGGGTGGTGCCCGGGAACGGCGTGAGGATGTTGTACATCACGAAGTCAGGGTTGAGCTTGATGCTGTACTCGATGGTGTCCAGCACGTCCTGACGGCTGCGCTCGGTGGGCGTGCCGATCATGAAGTAGGCCACCGTGCGGATGCCGACTTCGCGGCACAGCTTGAAGGCGTGCTCGATCTCGCTGGAGGTGACGTCCTTCTTGAGACGGAGCAAGCCCTCTTCGGTGCCTTGCTCGACACCGAACTGGATCCGGCCACAGCCCGCGGCCTTCATCTTGTCGAGGAGCTCACGGTCGACCCCCTTCACACGGAAGCGGACGGTCCAGCTGAACTCGAGGCCGCGACGGATGATCTCGTCGCAGAGCTCGATGACGCGCTTGTTGGTGATGTTGAAGGTGTCATCGACGAAGTACACCTCCTTGATGCCCTTGTTGAGCGCCATCTCGAGCTCGTCGCAGACGCGCTCCGGGCTCATCACGCGGTAGCGGTGGCGCGGCGTGTTGCAGAAGGTGCAGCGGTAGGGACAGCCCCGCGAGCTCACCAGCGTGGTGAAGATTCCGCCGCCGCCCATGACGTCGTAGTACCGCTCGTACTCGATCATATCGAGGTCGACCATGGGGTACTCGTCGAGGTTGTTGCTGTAGTAGACGTCCTCTTCGGGGATGGGATCGTCGTCGTGGGCCATGACGCCAGGGATGTCCTTGGCGACGTCGCCCTTCTCCCAGCAATCGAGGAGGAGCTTCATGGGCTCCTGGCCCTCACCCTTGACGATGGCGTCGACGTTGGGGAGCGCCAGCGACTCCTTGGGGAAGTCGTTGATGTGGGGGCCGCCGAGCACGATGTACTTGGTGCCGGCATTGCGGGCCGCAGCGATGCACTTGTGCACATCGACCAGCTGCACCGTGAAGCAGGTGAGGCCGACCACGTCGGGGCCCCACTCACGGATCTTCTGCTCGACCTCGTCGTAGCCCAGGTCGTCGAGCTGGGCGTCGAGGATGATGACCTCGTGGTGGGTCTTCTGACGCAGGAAGGTGCCGATGGCCAGGATCGCGAGGGGCGGGTAGCTCAGGTTCTCGGCCGCGACAGCCTCGGGGACCTCGCTCTCGACGGTGTGGCGGGCAGGTGGCCGGATGAGCATCACGCGCATTGAAGGGTCCTGTCTCGAAGGGTACGCCGCGGGGAAGGCGCTTGGGTGACTCGCCGAGGGTCCTAGGATCCGCCACAGCAGGCGGATCCAGCCACACCTCGGGACCATCCATCCTGACCCGCTGGAGGCCCTCTGTCAACGACTCCCCGGCAGGCTTGACAGGTCGAAGATCCCGACTTCCTCGACGGGTCCGCGCAGGGTGACCGAGCCGTCGGCCGACACATCCACCGCGAGCCTTCCGCCGGGCATCTGGACCTGCACGCGCGCTCCGCTCTCCTCGCGCAGGAGACCCGCGATAGCCACGGCACAAGCACTGGATCCGCTGGCCTGCGTCTCCCCCGCTCCGCGCTCCCACACCCTCGCCTCGAGCAGGTCGCGGGAGAGTGCATGGGCGAACTGCACATTGGTGCGATTGGGAAAGAGCCCGCTGGTCTCCAGCGTCGCGCCCCAGCGGCGCCAGGGCAACCGGTCGAGGAGCGTGTGCTGATCGAACCACACCACGCAGTGGGGGTTGCCGAGGCCCACTGCGGTACAGCGGAGGAGGTCTCCCTCTACCTGCACGTCTGCGTCGATGAGCCGACGCTGCACGGGCACCTCGGCCGGCTCGGTGGTGTAGCGACCCATGGCCACGGTCACGTCCCCGTCGGGGTGGACCTCCGCGCGGCAAGAGCCACCTGGCAGTCCGATGTGGTGTACCCGCGGCATGCCCAGGTGATCGACGAGGTACCGCGCGAAGATGCGCAGCCCATTGCCCGACTTCTCGGCGATGGACCCGTCGGGATTCCAGATGCAGAGATCGATGTCGGCATCCGCAGACGGCGGCAGGGCCTGAAGGATGCCATCGCCGCCAGGCCCCCTGTGCCGATCGCAGAGGGCACGCGCCCCCTCGGGTGACATGGGCTCCCCAGACATGAGCACCAGGTAGTCATTGCCCAGACCGTGAGACTTCAGCAGCCGCATGTCCCACCCTATCCCGCCGTCGTTCGCGGCAGCATCGCGCTAAGCTCCACGCGCATGTGGCGGGTGGATCCGAAGAACGAGCGCGCGATGCAGCTCCACGCGGAGCTGGCGCCGCTCGTGGGAGATGCTCTCGACGGCCCCGAAGTCTGCGTGGTGGTCGGTGGAGACGGCTGGATGCTCCACAGCCTGGCCGAGGTGCCCGGAGACCCCGTCTTTCTCGGCCTCAACGGCGGCAGCCTCGGCTTTCTGCTCAACGACGTCAAGGACGCAGCGGTCACCGCCGAGGCGCTCCGCGAGCGCCGCTGGCAGGCACACGCCTTTCCACGCCTGTCCCTCGATGCCGTCTCCCCCGACGGGAATTCCCTGACGGCCCAGGCGGTCAACGATCTCTACGTCGAGCGCAAGAGCGGCCAGACCGCCCATCTCCAGGTGCGGGTCGATGGCGAGCGCGTCGTCAGCAAGCTCGTCTGCGACGGGCTGATCGTGAGCACCGCCCTGGGCAGCACCGCCTACAACTTCTCTGCTGGCGGCGTGCCAAGTCATCCCCTGGTGCCCGCCGTCCAGATCACGCCCATCGCACCTCACGGCCCGCGTCTGTCACCTGTGCTGCTGCCGCTGGGTGCCCGCATCACCGTCAAGGTGCTGGCGCCAGAGCGACGGCCCGTGCGCGCCGTCGCCGACGGGCTGGAAGTGGGAGAGGTGGTACGCATGCGGGTGGGTCGCTCGCAGCACGACGTGCGGATCGCCTTCCTCGAGGGGCATCGCTTCACGCGCGCCCTCATCCGGAAGGTCTTGAAGAGCTGACCGAGCCCGGAGGCCGTCCAGGTTGGCCTCCGCCGAGCCGAGACCACACACAC
>JAERSX010000132.1 GCA_016845285.1 Deltaproteobacteria bacterium
CCTCAGTCACTGAAGGTGGACGTGGTGGCTGGTCAGCTCGATGCTCCTGCGGCGTGGCGACGGGAATTCCTCGAGACCTCTGATCCCCTCGTCCGGTCCGAGCGGGTGCTGCAGCAGCTCAAGCACGCAGTCGAGGTGGCCGAGACGCGGAAGGCCATCAAGGAACGTATCGAGTCCGATGCCCAGAGCCTGCAAAAGGAAGCGCTGCTCCGACGGCAGCTCAAGGCCATCCAGGACGAGCTCGGAGAGCAGGACGAGGGCAACGATGTCGACCGTCTCAAGGCTCGCCTCGACGAGCGACAGCTCCCTGAGGAGGTGCGTGCTGCCGTGGACCGCGAGCTCCGTCGCCTCGATCGCATCAACCCACAGTCGCCCGAGCGCACCGTGACCCTCGACTGGCTCGAGTGGATCGCTGAGATGCCCTGGGGCGAGGAGAGCGCTCGAGATGTGGCTGGCGACAGCGGTCAGGTGAGCTGGCTGGGTGAACTGGAGGCCTCCATCGACCGCAGCCACTACGGCCTCGACGACGTGAAGCGACAGGTCCTCGAGCATCTCTCCGTGCGGGCGCTCGCCGGCAGTGGTCGAGCCGATGTGCTGCTCCTCGTCGGGCCCCCCGGCGTGGGCAAGACCAGCATCGGTCAGGCCATCGCCGAGGCCACGGGTCGCGAGCTCGTGCGTGTCGCCTTGGGTGGCATGCGGGACGAGGCCAGCCTGCGTGGACACCGTCGCACGTACGTAGGCGCCAAGCCCGGTCGCCTGGTCGAGGGTCTACGGCGTGCCGGCTCCGCCGACCCCGTCATCCTCTTGGACGAGGTGGACAAGCTGGGACAGGGCTGGATGGGGGACCCCTCCGCCGCCCTCCTCGAGATCCTCGATCCCGAGCAGAACCACGCCTTCACCGATCACTACCTCGACGTCCCCTTCGATCTCTCGAAGGTGCTCTTCATCGCCACGGCCAATGACCTGTCCAAGGTCCCGGGCCCTCTGCGTGATCGGATGGAGATCCTGGACATCCCTGGGTACACACGCGAGGAGAAGGTTCGGATCACGCGCGGCCACCTGCTGGACAAGCTCGCACAGAACGCTGGCGTGGCCCGCGAGGACGTCGAGCTCAGCGACGCGGCCCTCGAAGCCGTGGTGGCGGGCTGGACCCGCGAGGCGGGCGTTCGTGGGCTCCAGCGCACGCTCGGCCGCATCTTCCGGGCTGCCGCTGTGCGAAAGGCCAAGGGGCAGCTGCAGGCGCCACTGTCGGTGGACGTGGCCGACCTCCCCGACCTCCTCGGCCGCCGCAAGTTCGAAGACCTCGCCCACGAGGCTCCCCAGCGACCGGGCATCGCGACAGGTCTGGCCTGGACGCCAGTGGGCGGCAGCGTGCTCTACGTCGAAGCCGCGGTGATGCCCGGCAAGGGGCAGCTCATCCTCACCGGTCAGCTGGGTGATGTGATGAAGGAGTCGGCCCGCGCGGCCATGACCTATGTGCTCTCGCACAGCGCCGAGCTTGGCGTCGACCCCGACGATCTCTTGGGCAAGGACGTGCATCTCCACGTGCCCGCGGGCGGCGTGCCCAAGGATGGGCCCTCGGCTGGTGTCACGATGTTCACGGCGCTCACGAGCCTGCTCACCGGACGGAGTGTGCGCCCGGAGCTGGCCATGACCGGCGAGGCGACCCTCCGCGGTCGGGTCCTGCCGGTAGGAGGAATCAAGTCCAAGGTGCTGGCCGCCCATCGTCATGGGATCAAGACGGTGGTGCTGCCGCGGCGCTGTGAGGCCGACCTCGAAGATGTGCCGGCCCAGGCTCGGGCAGAGATGCAGTTCATCCTGGTCGACCACATGGACGACGTGTTGGCTGCGGCACTGGTCCCTGTCGGCGCGGATCAGCCGGCCAACGACCCTGTTCCGCTCGACCTCGTCGACGACGAGCAACCGGCGGTGGCGTGAGCCGGACATCTGAGCCGAGATGCAATCAGACGTCACGTTCGGTGGTTCGACGGACCTTTTCTCCCTGACCAGCCATCATGTAGGTAGAGTGTGAACGACCCGGGGACTTTGACAGACTTGAGGTTTGGGGCACCTGATGGCCCCTTGAGGAGCGCGAGAGCCGCGTGCAGCGCCGAGGTAGTGCGCCGACACTGTCCTAGACGGCGTCGGTGACCAATGGGTGTGGCCTCGGTAGGGGCGAGAGCCTGCAGCCGCGAGCGCGCGATCCTCGGCGCCGCCTGGTTTGGGGACTGGGCGGCGCCACCCCTCAGGTCTGGGTCGCAACGGGATACAGGGGCCCGCTGGAGGCGAGATGGCGGAGGCGCGGGCCACCGGCGAGATCCTGGTCTATGTGACCGCCCCATCCACTGAGGTGGCGGTCGTGTTGGCGCGGAGCTTGGTTGAAGCTGGCCTCGCGGCGGGGGTCAACACCATCCCCGGTGTTCGAAGCATCTACCGCTGGCAAGGGCAGGTCTTCGACGAGCCCGAGGTCTTCATGGTCATCCAGTCCCACAGGGATCGCTTCGAGGCCCTGCGGGAGGCGGTCCTTGCCGCCCATCCCTACGACGTCCCCAAGATCATCAGCGTGGACATCGCACAGGGCCACGCGCCTTACCTCGACTGGATTCGGGAGAACGTGACATGAGCGGCAGCAGGAGCGGTACCCCGAAGATTGCGGTGGTCCCTGGCGATGGAATCGGTGCGGAGGTCCTCGAGCAGGGCTGCCGCGTGTTGCAGGCCCTGGCACCTGACCTCGAGCTGGAGCACTTCGACCTGGGTGCCGAGCGATACCTCCGCGATGGGGTGACCCTGCCAGACGAGGTCTTCGAGCGGTGGCGCGACGACTTCGACGCCATCTACCTGGGTGCCTTGGGCGACCCGCGTGTGCCCAGCAATGTGCACGCCAAGGACATCCTGCTGGGCTGCAGGTTCCGGCTCGACCTCTACGTCAACTTCCGCCCCATCAAGCTCCTCGACGCCCGGTACTGTCCTCTGAAGGACAAGACACCCGACGACATCGACATCGTCGTGTTCCGTGAGAACACCGAGGATTGCTACACGGGAATCGGCGGTACCTTCAAGAAGGACACCCCCGACGAGGTCGCCCAGGAGGTGGCCATCGCCACGCGCAAGGGCGTGGAGCGCATCGTCCGGGCAGCCTTCGAGTACGCCGTCGCCCA
>JAERSX010000133.1 GCA_016845285.1 Deltaproteobacteria bacterium
CCCGGCACTGGCTCGCGGTGGTGGCGGCGTCGCCGTAGCCATCGGAGTCGCTGTCGACGTACCAGGTGGTCGGCGTGCAGGCCTGCACCGACAGGGTGAGGCTGTCGGAGCCCGAGAGGCCGTCCGGGTCGACGGCGGTCACGGTCAGCACGTGATCGCCCGTGGACAGGCCGGCCACCGAGAGACTGGCGGTGCCATCCGCAGCGGCAGCGTCCGTCCCCAGCGTGCCGTCGAGGGACGAGGACCAGGTGAGGTCCAGGTCTTCCGCAGCACTCTCACCGTCGCTCACGCTGACCTCGAGACCGGCGGCCTCGTCCTCGTAGATCCAGTCGCCGTCGACGGGATCGGTCCAGGTGACCAGTGGGGGCGTGCCCACCACCACGAGCACGGACTCCTCGCAGCGCTCCCCGCGGGAGTCTTCGGCCTCGAGGGTGAGCGTGTGGGTGGCCACACTGAGGGCCGCTGTCGACCACTCGATGTCGCCCTCCGCGGTGGGAACCACGTCGGCGAGGTGACCGTCGACGTCAGACGACCAGCTGGTCTCCAGGGTCTGCACATCGTCGTCGGCGTCGGTGACCGTCGCCAGCATGTCGACGGTGTCGCCCTGGGCAAAGACCTCCCCAGCGGTGGGGGTCAGGATCTCGCAGCGCGGTGCCGTGTTCTCACCGCCCACGTCGATGACCACGCTGGCCGTGGCCGTCTTGCCCGAGGTGTCTTCGACGGTGATGGTGATGGCGTGCTCGGCTTCCTCGAGGAGCGCGTAGCCCTCGACGAGCCCGGTGCTGTCCGGGCTCTCGCCCAATTCGAGCACGCCGGCCACCGAGCTCTCCCAGGTGACCACGAGGTCATCGGGGTCATCCTCGGCATCGGAGACCTGGGCCGAGAAGGGCACGAGCTCGTTGCTGTAGTACTCGCCGTCTGCCGTGGGGAAGGTGAGCTCGATGCTCGGCGCCTCCGTGCCTTGCACGTCGAGCGAGATGGCCGTGCTCGCCGCCTTGCCCTTGGGATCGACCACCTCCAGGCTCACCTCACGGCTGCCCTCGTCGAAGACGACCTCGCAGGTGGTGAGGCCATCTGAGCTGGCCGGCTCCGAGCAGAC
Source organism: Deltaproteobacteria bacterium (assembly GCA_016845285.1). Taxonomy (GTDB): domain Bacteria; phylum Myxococcota_A; class UBA796; order UBA796; family UBA2385; genus BH17. The sequence continues at coordinate 1,100 of JAERSX010000133.1, forward strand.
CTCTGCGCCGTCCACCCGCCAGCTCAGGCCCAGCGAGTCGAGGGCATGATCGGCATCGCTCACGTAGCCGCGGAGGGGGACCACCACGTCTTCGTTGATCTGATCGCCGTCGACATGCGAGGTGATGACCGCGCCCGGCGGCGAGTTCAGCTGGGTCACGCCGGTGTCGGACTTGCACGCCGTGATGACCGAGGGCAGGAGCAGGACGATGGGGCGAATCGAGAAAGCCATGACGACCTATTGCCCGTTCAAGTGGGTGTTCGCCACTACAGACACCTGATCGAACCGATACCGACCCCAGGATCCAGCGCAGACACCGAATCACCCCTTCAGAGTGTCGCGGGGGTACCATTCCCTGCCCTGCACAGAGGCGAGACCCTGGCCTTTCACTACACCCGTCCCCCGCTCACCCAGGGCATCGCCACCACGGTCATGTTCGCAGGCGCCGTTGCCCTAGGCGCGGCACCTGGAATGGCCGAGATCTGGAAACAAATCGTGGAGACCGTGCCCGAGTGGATCCTCGTGGTGGGCGTGCCCCATGTGGGGCACCTGCTGCTGTACTGGGTGGTGGTCGGCCTCGTCGCCTACGTCGATCGCACCGATCGCCCCGCGTTCATCTCCAAGCACCGGATCCAGACGGGGCCGCGCCGCCAGCCCAGCCTCCGCAAGGTGCTGCCCAACCTCGCGCTCAACCAGCTGGTCTGGTCTCCGCTCCTGCTCCTGGGCCTCTGGGGCCTGCTCCGCCTCCGCGGTTGGGCCCCGTCCCCCGAGCTGCCCTCGGTGCTCAGCCTCTTCGTCGAGGTCGCCGCCATGGGTGCGTGCTCGCTGGTGTGGTTCTACGGCAGCCACCGCTTCCTGCACCGCCCCTACTGGATGAAGAAGGTCCACCACGTCCACCACGAGTTCCGCACCTCCACCGCCATCGCCAGCGAGTACGCCCACCCCATCGAATTCGTGGCAGCCAACTTCCAGACCCTCGCCTGCGGCGTGATCCTCGTGGCCCCGAGCCTGCCAGCGCTCTACCTCTACACCCTCATCGCCGTGAGCACGGTGCTCGTCCACCACAGCGGCTACGCCCTGCCCTGGGCCAGCTGGTCCGTCCACCACGACTGGCACCACTACCGCTACAAGGAGTGCTTCGGCACCCTGGGCATCATCGACCGGGTGATGGGCACAGACCCCGAGTTCCACACGCTGGAGCACGGCGACACACGCTGAGATGCGCCGCGTCTCGGCTCACTCGCCGAGGCCGTTCAGCAGGAATGCGGAGCCCGAGGCCGTCCCGTTCTCGTCGTCTTCGGGGGCGCCCACGAGCAGGGCCGTCTCGGCGGTGGTGCCGAACACATCGCCGGCCATGGACAAGGAGAACCCAGCGCCGTCGGAGTTGTCGTCGCCCTGGAGTGCGGCGTCGGCATCGGCGGTCGTGAGCGTGCCACTCACCGGGCCCAAGAAGACATAGGTGATGCCCTCTCCGCTCACACCGGCGCGGTAGGCGCCGAGGACCACGTCGGGGTTGCCGTCGCCGTCCAGGTCCTCGCCGGCGTCCATGGCCGTGCCCAGCTGCTCGCTGGCCTCACCGAGGAAGGTCACGCCCGCCACCGAGCTCGGATCCTGTCCGTCATAGGCCGAGTCGAAGGTGGTGGAGCCCATGAGCACGTAGACCGCACCCGCGTTCTCGGCGCCCGTGGAGTCGAGGGTCGCGTTGACCATCACGTCGTCGTAGGTGTCGCCGTCGATGTCGCCCATGCCGCGCACCATC
>JAERSX010000134.1 GCA_016845285.1 Deltaproteobacteria bacterium
CATCCCGACGGTCCCAGCGCCGCCACCGACTATGGGCACACGGTCACCATGCTGCGCGCTCGGTTGGGTGAGCCCGACAAGCACCTGCCCGTCGATGACCCTGCTGCCTTGGAGGGCAGGATCATCCGCTTCGCAACAGAGTGGATCCAGCCCTCGCTCGAAGTCCGTCTGAGCATCCTGAAGGTAAACGATGGCCCCTTCAAGGTGTCGGAGCGCTGGAGCATTCCCTCGGATGCGGCCCGCCAGGAGCGCCCCGAAGGTCGCGCACGCAACCCACACTTACTCGCCGTCGAAGACTAAGCACAGGTGCTGTGGCTACTTGCACGCCTCGAGGACTTCCTCCTCCATCAAGAGGTACTCGCGGAGGAGGCCGTCGATTGGCATGCTGCCGTCCAGCGTCGGTGAGTACTCGATCCCGTGGGTGGCGAGGGCGTCCAGCAAGACATCCAAGAAGGCGTCGAACTCCGTCGTTCCGATGCACCTGCCCTTGTGTGCCTCGAGCATCGTCGGTCCGCTGTAGACGACGTAGCCACCGGTGAGCTCGGACGCCTGGTAAGCCTTGCTGTTCACCAAGCCACTCATGTCCGTGTCGGTGAAGAAGCCGCTGAGGCGGCTGTCGGCTTCGATGTTCGCGACAACCGTATCCATCAAGGCTTCCACGCCCCGGTATGAGCCCAGTTTGTTGAAGTCGACCTGGTCGCCATCGGGGTCGGTGACGATGTCGCTCTGCATGTCGGCGAAGGCTGTGATCACGACGTCTCCGGCGGTGCCACCGTCGAAGGTGGACGGCGTGTAGCTCACCCCGAGATCGTCGAAGGAGATGAGCAGATCGGCGACCATGGCGTTGAACTGTTCGTCGGTGATCGCCATGTCCGCGTGGATCGTGGCCATGTCGTCGCCCTGGTAGACGCAGCCGCCGTCGGTCACCTCGCAGATCTGGTCATGCAGGCTCGACTTCAAGGCGTCGAGATCCGCATTCACGAAGAACCAGTTGATGGAGTCGTCCTCGGAGACGTTTTCGAGGAAGTCATCGAGCAACGAGTTCACGCCATCCTCGCGCCCCAAGGTGTCGTAGTGGGTGTCCGCGTCGGTGTCGGAGTCTGTGTCTGTGTCTGTGTCTGTGTCTGTGTCTGTGTCTGTGTCTGTGTCTGTGTCTGTGTCCGCGTCAGCCTCGACACCTGAGGTAGCGGTATCGTCAACCTTGTCGTCGCAAGCAAGCATCAAGAGAATGGGTAGAGCGAATTCTATACGCATGGGACCTCCACCTGGGGACATCTGTTCTCAGCTTTGATCGTATCTCATCTCCTTGGTCAACCCCAATCTCTTTCGTCAACCCCAATGGGAGCGGCTGTCTTCATGGCGACGGTGAGTTCCTCGGTGGCCCGACCCAAGGTCCGGGGCACCCCGGACCGGGTCCTGGTTGTCGGCTGTGCTCACCGATGCCGCTGGCTCCGCCATCCCCAGCTCGACTGGCCTCGTCCGACCGAGCTGAAGGCTCCCGCCGCTGTCCGGACTGCAGCCAGACAAGCAGACCAGTCACACACGACACCTCGCTCGCACCGTACCCCCGCCTCGCGAGATCGAACCTCGAACGTGCTGCACCGATACCACACACAACAACAGACCGACCCCGACCTCATCGAGCTCAACATCCACACCGTGCGGCACGCCCCGCTGCCCCGCTTCATGGAGTACGCCGCGGTGCTGGTGGCCGGCACCACCTGGAAGGGGAGCTTCTACGCCCCCAGCGCGAACAGCACCCTCGATCCCGGCTATCGCAGCCGCAAGCGCCCCGAGCACTTCGCGATCACGACCTTCAAAGACCTGCTCGACTCCTTCTTCGTGGTGGCCTCCAACCACGCGGGCGACGACATCCCCCGCTTCGCCAGCCACTACACCTCGAAGGACCAACTCTACCTCTCGCAGATCTGCGCCTCAGCCCACTACAAATGCGGTCACAACCTCGTCGATGACCTGCAGATCTGGCTCAACTACCACATCTACCCCAACATCCCGATGGTGCGGTACCGCGAGGTCCAGCTGAAGGTGAAGGCCCTGCGTGAGAAGTCTGGGGCGCCCTACACGTAGGGCTGATGGAGCCCGACGGCACCCCGTCGGCGGGAGCGTCACCGGCAGCCAGAGCAGCCGCTCGCGGCGCTGAACAGGGTGGCCCTGGGCTAGGGACTGGCCCTCGCAGGTCGCCTGCCCAAGGAAGACCGCCGGGCCGTGTGCATCGAGGTGGGCATCCAGGACACTCCGCTCGCACCGGTGTTGGTCTTCAATCTCTTCAACGGTCTCGGCGGCATGGCGATGATCGCAGCGTGGTGGGGGATCTGGCACATCGTTCTGGGGCTCACCCTCACCACGGTGTGAACGCGGCTGGACAGGCGAGCCAGCGCCGATGCGGGCACCTCGACGTGACGCCATCCGGCTCTCAGTCTCCCGCGCAGCCCTCGGCCTCCGCCACCACGCCCGCATGCCGGTCTGTCGCTGTCTGGAGGATGTCGTCGACGATCCAGGTCCACCTCTCCCAGTCCAGGAAGGGATCGGCCTCGATCCAGGGGGAGAGGTGCTGGCCGAGCTCCCGCCACTCACGGCCGAGATCCCGGGCGGGGTCGACACCCGGCGACAGCTCCAAGACCCGTGTGCAGAAGTCTCGACGCCAGTGCCTGCGGAGGCCATCGGCGATCCGTGAGTCGAAGTCCGTCTTCCAGGTGGGGTGCACCTCGAAGATGCTGGCGCTTGCCGAGTTGTAGTCCGTCAGCGCCTGATCCTGGTCCCATGGGTACACCGTGAAGACGCCCCCAGGGGGACGGTGCAACATGAAGTTCTGCCCGCTCGCCGCCATCCCGTCGACATCTGGTGTCAGCATGTCCACGGCGATCTCGGAGAGCCACTCGTCGACATCGATGTGGTCGGGGAGACAGTCCGGCAGGTCGGACGAGTCGGCGCACTCGATGAGCGGAAGGAGGTGCGACTCGAGATCGTCGACCGTGGTGTCCACCTTCGGCTCGTAGGTCTCGACATAGTCCTCGGGATCGTCTCCCTCCCACTCGAAGTCCCCACTGCCGCCGCAGTAGCCCGCCACCTTGAACAGGCTCCCCTCACCGCCCAGGCGCTCATCGAGGAACACGTCGTCATCGGGCTCCTCGGTGATGGGAAAGATGCCCTGGGGCTCGCCGTTCACCGTCACCCAGCCATAGCTGACCCGGGGCGCAGGCACGCCGGCCGCACGGTGGAGGTTCAAGGCGAGGTGCTCACGCATCAGAGAGTAGTCACCCTCTGTTCCGAGGAGGTTGATCCGCTCCACTCCATGCAGATCTTGTCCCTTCGTCCAGGCATTCACCTTGATCTTGAAGCCCACCCGCTCGTTCTCACCGCCCTCCAGAGCGCTGTGCCCGCGATACCGCACCCCGACCTCGCCGACCTCCTCCCACTCCTGGCTCTCAGGATTCCAGAAGCGAAGGTTGGCCCGAAGATACGGGCGATCCTCGCAAGGCTGCACATCCACGATGGCGTCCCACAACGCGTAGTCCCAGTCCGTCTCGTAGATCTGCAGATCGAACTCGGAGATGCCGCGCGGGTCGAACAGTGGATGGTCAGCGGGCTCTCGTGAGTCCGGGAGATCCGGGGGTTCTCCCCATGCACCGCCCACACCGCCCCGATCCCCATGTTCCTTGGGCGCCAGGGGAACGCAGCCTGCGAACAGCAGGCACAGAGCCATGCAGGAGAACGACGATGGCAGGCGAGGTGTCACGGGCAGGCGTAGTCTGCACCATCCGCACCATGCTTGTCCTCTGCTTGCTCCGGCTGTGCTGCTCGGAGCGGCCGCAGACGATGTCCCGCTCGTGTCGAAGCTGCCGCACAGCTCAAGCGCTCACGCCGCTCCGTCGACGCCCCACCAACACCAGCACGGCCAGCAGCATCGCCACACCCGGGCCTGCGCGAGTCTGCACACTGCAGCCTCCGGTGCCGTCCTTGTCGGGGGCGGCCGCCGCGCCGCCCG
>JAERSX010000135.1 GCA_016845285.1 Deltaproteobacteria bacterium
TGCCGGACACGATCCACGGCTCGCCGGTCTCCTGTGTGAGTGCCGTGATGGCATCGACGATCTCGGCGCGTGCCGTGTGGTGGTTGTGGGTGTCTGCCACCCGTGCCGCGACGCCTCCCGCGCTGCCGTCGGCGCTCAGCAGCACGTGGGTCGCGAGGGGATGGGACTCTCCGGGATGCAGGGGGCGCGCAGCTGTGGTCCCGCTCTCGTCGGTGTCCACGACCTGGAGTGAGTGCACGCTGCGGGGGTCGAGCACGCCGGGAACCTCGGCCAGGCCGGCCTCGACCTCGGCCACCACAGCAGCGAAGGGATCGCCGCTGCGGGCCACGAAGAGCAGGTCGTCATCGCGACCGAAGCGCTGCTGGTGAGCCTGGTGGAAGCGCGCAGCGGGGCTGTCTCTTGGGTAGAGCTGCTCCAGGCTGAAGTCGACGCTCGCGCGAGGCAGCAGTGCGCCTGTTCCGAGGGCCAGCAGAGCCACCAGCACCAGGGCCAGGCGTGGGTGCGCGACCGGCCAGGCCAGCAGGGCCAGGACGATGCCTACGGGGCGAGCCTCCGGTGGAGGAGCCTTAGTGGACGATGGGTCCACCGTCGTCGTCGTCCTTGCTGCTCCACCATCCAGGCGCAGAGCTGGTCCCGTTCTGGGGGGTCTCCCCTCCACCTTCGATGATCTCCAGGCCTCGCTCTGCGGCCTGACGGCGGGGGTCCTTCTTGCGCGCCTTCGCGCGCTCCGACGGAGACGCGCGCTGGGGCAGCATGCCCTTGAGGCCACCGCGTCGTGTGCTCTCCATGAAGAGCCAGCCACCGATCCAGCCTGTGAGCCACAAGGCCGAGTCCAGGTCGCGGTAGGCGAGGAAGTTGAGGAGGGCGAACAGCCCGGTGCCCCAGGCGATCCATGCCGCCTTGATTGGCACCACGAAGAAGAGAAGGATGCTGGCGTTGGGGTTGGTGAGCCCGAAGAGCACGATGAGGGCCGTGATCATCGGATTGAGACCGATGAACACGCCGCGGGCGGTGACGGCCCCGGTGGCGAGCATGATGAAGCCCAGCACGGCGGAGACCGCCACGGTGAGCGCCATGGCTCGCAGCAGGCCCTTTCGCCCGAATGCCCGCTCGACCGGCCCGAGGAAGAAGAAGATGGCCAGCCAGTCGAAGAAGGCGGCCAGGGGGCCTGGACCGTTCAGCAGGTAGGCGGTGCCGATCTGCCAGGGATAGAACGCGCCGGCTGGCTGCCACCACCAGCCCAGGTACTGGTAGAGAGGCAAGCCCAGCCACTCGGTGAGCACGAGCTGCAGCACGTACATCGCGACGAGTGCGATGAGCACCTTTCGGGTCAGCTCGGTCACGTCGAAGCTGAAGCCACCGGGTGCCATCTGGCTGCCGCGCAAGAGACCCTCCGTCGTACAGCCACTAACGCGCGACTCGGCCGCCGGGGGCGCGATCACTGGATAGGAGGCTGCATGCTCGCCTTCCTCGGGGTGGTGCTGGCCGTCGCCCAGGCCCATCCCTTCGACAGCGCCCTGACCGGTCAGCAGCTCACCTTGCACGTGGGTCAGGGGCGGCTGCGTGCCGACTACCTGGTCGAAGTGCCTGCCCGCGACGCCGTGCGGTGGTTGGTCGAGGAGCGGCGCAAGAGACCCGACGAGGCCCTCGAAGACATCGAAGCCGACGTGATCTCACGCGAGCTGTCGAGCTATGCCGACGGGCTGCGCCTCGTCGTGGATGGCGAGCCCCGTCGGTGGACCCAGCTCGAGCCTCCCGAAGACTCCGGCACTGGCGACGAACGCTTCGTCAGGTTCCTGTTGGCCCTCGAGAGCCCCCTCGATGGGCAGCCCCATGCGCTGCATGTCTCGAACGGCAACCTTCCTGATCGGGCCACGCTCTTCTTCATGGATGTGCGGGTGGACGACGGGATCGTGGTGGACGAGAGCTCCCTGCTGACGCTCCGCGAGGAAGGGGGACTGCGCGACCTGGGGGGGGACTGGCGGGCCGACGAAGAGATGCGGGAGCTGCGGCTGACGGTTCGGAGTCGTACCCCTGCTGCCCGGCGCCTGCTCGGTCTGCTCGAGACCCTGAGCCCGCCGCCCAGCGACCTGCCGAGCCCGTGGCGAACGGCGTCGTCGGCCCATGTCTCCGAGCTGCGGCTGGGCCTGCCTGCGCGGCTTCTGCCTCTCCTCGCCGGCGGAGCAGGGGCACTCGGGCCGGGCCTGCTGGCGCTCCTCGCCACCGTCGGGCGGTGGAGGCGACGTCGAGCTAGCGGTGGTACCTGAACCGTTTGACAGGGAAACGCATGTTCAGTAAGTTGGCGGCGTAACCGAGAGGACGAGACCCTATGGATCAGCTCCCCCGCCGCCAGCGAGACGTGCTCGAGTTCATCGCAGACACGGTCTCAGATCGCGGCGTGCCCCCGACGTACCGCGAAATTGGCGACGCTCTGGGCATCGGGTCCACCAACGGTGTGGCCGACCACGTCAAGGCGCTCATCCGGAAGGGCTACCTGGACAAGGTGGGCAGCGGAACCGCACGCGGTCTGTGCTTGACCGCACTGGCGCGACAGAGCCGTCCGGACGCGGTGGCCGAGGTGCCGGTGGTGGGCATGGTGGCGGCCGGTGCGCCCATCCTCGCGGTGGAAAACCTGGAGCGCACTCTGCAGCTGGACCGCACTCTGCTCCCTGCCGGTGGCATCCACTTCGCCCTCAACGTGCGTGGTGACTCCATGATCGAAGAGGGAATTCACGACGGCGACATCGTCATCGTCCAGCAGCAGCAGCAAGCCCGCAACGGAGACATCGTGGTGGCCTTGGTCGACGGTGAGGCCACCGTGAAGTTCTTTTTCCGCGAAGGGGCCCGCGTGCGACTTCAGCCGGCTCACCCCACGAT
>JAERSX010000136.1 GCA_016845285.1 Deltaproteobacteria bacterium
GAGCTGAACGACGGCACCAGTCGGGCTTGGCTCTGTGCTCACGCCGATACGTGCGGGACGGGCCAGCCCCTCGGGGGCCACCTCGAGCAGCCTCGGATCCCCGTCTCGGGTCACGACCTCACCATAGGCCTCCACCAGCGCCTCGATCATGGGGGCAACCCACACCCCTGGCGCATCGATGTCGAGGGTGCGCGTGTCGATGGAAGCGGGCCAAGGAGCAGCGAGCTGGGGAGCAGTGCGGGCGCGCAGGGCGTCTATGACCGACGACAATAGCGGTGACAAGAGCGAGGACATGGACGTTCTCCGTGAGGGTTCACCGGGACAACGTTCTGGTGGGGCCAGACGTAGCGGGGGATGACCCGACACCCTGGCGCCCGTCAGGTCAACCCTTCACGCAGACCACCTGCTTCAAGGTGTGTACGACGTCGACGAGATCGGCCTGAGCGGCCATCACTGCGTCGATGTCCTTGTAGGCAGCCGGTGTCTCGTCGATGACTTCCATGTCCTTTCGGCACTCCACACCTGCGGTCATGCGGACGTGATCCTCGACCGTGAAGCGTCGGCGTGCCTCGCCCCGGCTCATGGCCCGACCTGCGCCGTGGCTGCACGAGCAGAAGCTGTCTGCCTTGCCCTTGCCGCGCACGATGTAGGACCGCGCGCCCATGGAGCCGGGGATGATGCCGAGCTCGTCTGCACCGGCGCGCACGGCGCCCTTCCGGGTGATCCAGACCTTCCGGCCGTAGTGCTGCTCGGCGGCCACGTAGTTGTGGTGGCAGTTCACCGCGAGCTCTCCCACACCGAAGGGCGGGATGCCTCGTGCGGAGCTCACGGCGTCGATCACCGCTTCCATCATGAGCTCGCGGTTGCGGCGGGCAAAGCGCTGTGCCCAACGGACGGCTCGGATGTAGTCGCCGAAGTAGCGGGTGCCTTCGGGCAGGTAGGCGAGGTCGGCATCGGGCAGGTTGATGTGCCACCGCTTCATCTCCTGCTTGGCCAGCCGGATGAAGTGGCTGCCGATGCGAGCGCCCACGCCGCGGCTGCCGGAGTGCAGCATGAACCAGACGCGCTCGGCCTCGTCGAGGCAGACCTCGATGAAGTGGTTTCCCGTGCCCAGGGTGCCCAGATGGCGAGCGGTGTTGGACTTCCGCACCTTGGGGTGGGCGTCACAGATCTCCTCGAAGCCAGCGGCCAGCTCACGGCTCCAGACCTTGCCCACGTGGTGGGGGACCTTGCCCCAGGCACCACGATCGCCGGGCCCACCGTTGGCCGAGCGGCCGTGGGGTACGCGCGCTTCGATGAGGCTGCGGATGGCCCGCAGGTCGTCGGGCAGGTCGCTCGCCTTGAGCGTGGTGCGTGTGGCCATCATGCCGCAGCCGAGGTCGACCCCCACGGCCGCCGGGATGATGGCGCCCTCGGTGGGGATGACGCTGCCCACCGTGGCGCCTCGGCCCCAGTGCACGTCGGGCATGACGGCGAGCCACTTGTAGATGAAGGGCAGGCTGGCCACGTTCGCGAGCTGAGCGCGGGCGCCGTCCTCGACAGGCACACCCTTGGTCCAGCTCTTGATGAGGCCCCCCGTGGGCGGCCGAGTGACGTCGAAGGGAGCGGAAGACATGGGGCCTCCTGGTCTGCTCGGAGCATCTGCACCAGACCTGTCGAGAGGGTCCCACGTGACCCGACTCGGTTGCGCCAACCGAGCCGCAACGACCCCAACACACCCCGAGGTGTCTGGTCAGACATGGACCGTCATGGGCGGGTGTACAGGTGGTGGCTGCACAGTAGGTTGGACGCAGAGAGTCCGGTGGCGTGCAATGCACCGCGATAAGGGCAGGCTCATACCCTTGAGCGGCACCTGGTGTGCTGCACGGAGGCGTCATGGCCAAGAGTTCGGGCCCAGGCCCTTCCATCGGCATCGTGGGCGCTGGCGCTGGCGGCCTCTCTCTGGCGCGCATCCTGACCGAGCGCGGCCTCGCAAACGTCACGGTCATCGAGCGAGCCGGCCGCATCGGCGGCAAGGCGCTGACCATCCCGTACCAAGGCGTGCCTCACGAGCTGGGCACCTGCTACACCACCTATGGGTACACCCACATTGCGCGCTGGATGGAGGAGTACGGCATCGAGAGCCAGCGGCTCCCCAACCACATCATCCAGCTCCCGGACGGCACCCCCCAGGACTTCCGAGACTTCGTGCTCGGCAGCAACAAGGTCAAGGCCTACGCTGAGATCGCCCGGTACATCTGGGTCTGGTGGACCCGCTTCTTCACCCGGCAGCACTTCGCTCGGAAGACCGAGGCCTTCGACAAGGAGTTCAGCCAGCCCTTCGGCGCCTGGCTCGACGACAACGGCTTCTCCGTGGTGAAGCGCTTCGCGTGGCGGACGATCACGGGCATGGGCTACGGCCACGTCGATGATGTGCCGGCTCTCAACGGGCTCCGCTGGAACATGCCCTCGCTCATCCTCTCGGCGGCCGCGATCCGCGTCGACGAGCCCGTACCCGGCTACCAGGTGCTCTGGCAGAACATCGCCTGGAATCTCGACGTGCGCCTCGATCACCACATCGAGAAGGTGACCCGCCACGGCGAGCGCTTCGAGGTGGAGACGAACAAGGGCACGCTGCACTTCGATCACCTCGTGATCTCCTCTCCGCTCGACGATCTCGCGCGTTGGATGGAGCTGCGTCCGGACGAGGAGGAGTGCTTCTCGTCCATCAGCTGGGGTGAGTACGTCACCACGCTGGTGGTGGCCGAGGGCTGGTTCCAGACCGAGAACACCCACTCCTTCGCGTCCAACCTCTACGGCGCCAATGGCGATCGGCGGGGGCATGTGCTGGTCGCGAGGCGGACCGGGCCCAAGACACCGGTCTCCGAGGCTCGCGAGGAGGGGAGGCCCGATGTGTATGTCTGCTACCAGTACGGTGGGGACGGCATGACCGACGAGGTGCTCGGGGAGTACCTGGCGGCCGACATCGCTGCGCAGGGTGGCAAGGTGGTCGAGGTGCTGAACCGATCGCGCTGGAAGTACATGCCGCGCATGACCGGTGAGGCCATCGCTGGAGGAAACGTCTGGCGACTGCGTGAGCTCCAAGGGAAACAAAACACCTGGTACACGGGCGCGAGCCTGTCCCACGAGGCCGTCGACAATATTGTCGACTTCAACATGCAGCTCGCCGACCGCATGGAGTATCGGATCAAGGGCTTCTCTGATAAGCCACTTGGAAAGTTCGGTTTCATGGCCCGGCAGCGCTGGCGGCACTACCTGACGCTCCACAACAAGTAGTGCGCCCGACAGGGGGAGCGTCGGTCCACTGACGGTCCTGTCCAGATCGACCCTTTCGACATTGCGCATGCGATCCGTTGCCTTCCTTGGAGGAGGCACACGGTGACAGTTGAACTCCAAGTCGTTCACACCCGTCCGGATCTGGCTGCGGTGTTCGCGGTGCGGCATCAGGTCTTCTCCGAAGAGGAAGGACGCCTGAGCCCGCGCTCCGGCGCTGTGATCTTCGACGCCTTCGACACCTTCGACGCCACCACCAATGTGCTGGCGCGGGTGGGACAGGAGCCGGCCGGCGTGGTGCGGGTGAGCGTGGATGGAGCTCAGGGACTGCCGCTGGATGCCCACTACGATCTCACCTTGCTCCGCGACGCTTGTCGGGATGCCGACGGACGTCAGCGTCCCACCGGCTGCGTGACCATGCTGGGTGTCCGACGGGCCTTCCGGCACGTGCCCGGCGTGGTGCAGGGGCTGCTGCGTGCGGCCCGCACCCAGCTCGATCTGCTCGGGGTCGAGGACCTCATCGTCATCGTCAACCCCGACATCGCCAAGCTCATGCGCTCATTGGGACTCCGTCCCCTGGGCCAGCCCATCACGTGTGGCCGTGTGGGTCAGGAGCTGATCGCCATGCACTGCTCCCTCGGGGACATCCGGGTTCCGCCCATCCCCGTGTCGAGAGGCGCAGAGCTGGGCTCGCTGGTTCTGCTCGGACCGGGAGAGGTCCTCCACGATGTGGGCGACCCCGCTGGCCCCTGGCACGTCGTGCTGGAGGGGCGCCTGAGCCTGGAGCTCCGGGATGGTCGTGGGCAGCCTGCGTCGCTGGCCTCGGTCGGACCCGGCGCCATCGTGGGTCAGCGAGGCGAGGGCGTGCTGCTCCACCGCATCGTGGCCGAGGGGCCCGTGCTCCTGGAGCGCGTCGACCATCCGACGCTGCTCGCTACCGCCGGTGGCTCGGCCAAAGAGCTGGATTCCCTGCTCAACGGTCTGGGCTGTCACACCCGCGCAGCCGCCGAAGGCGCCCTGCGTGCGCCGCCCGAGGGGCGCGGTGGACTCAGCCTCTTCCACGGCTTCCTCGAGGCTCGGCTCCTCGATGCCCTCGGCCAGCTCGGCCTCTTCGAGCGCCTCGCCGCGGGCGAGCTCATCGACGTGTCGGTGCTCGTCGAGCGGCTGGGAGTGCGGGCCGACCTCGCTCCGGCCGTGGCGGCCTACCTGCGCACCCGCCTGGGCGGTGATGTCGGTGCCTCCTTGGCTACCGATGAGCTCACGCGCTTCGGTCACGAGGCTGGCTTCGTGCAGTGGCTGGTGGGCGGCTACGGTCCCGTGCTCCAGGAGCTGCCGGCCCTGCTCAAGGGCGAGGCCAGCTACGCCGAGGACGCCCGCCGCAACGACGGGGCCATGGCGGCGGCGTCGGCCTCCATCGGGCAGCACTTCACCGACCCTGCCCTGTGGCAGATCATCGAAGACTACGGCCCAGAGCGCATCCTCGACGTGGGCTGCGGTGACGCCAGCCGTCTGGTCGCCCTGCTCTCGAAGGCGCCCTCCCGCGCCGGTGTGGGGGTCGATCTGAGCGCCGCCTGTGTGGCCTCGGCCAGCGCCAAGGTCGAGCGCTCGGGTCTCCAGGACCGCATCGAGATCCATCAGGCCTGTGGCCTGGAGTGGCTCGAGCAGACCGATGGGGAGCCCATTGATCTCGTCATCTGCTGCGGCATGTTCCACGATCTGCTCAACCGGCCGGGCGCCGCCCAGCGCTTCCTCAGCGAGCTGCGTCGCGTGCTCGGCCCAGGCCGCCTGGTCGTACTCCAGGACCAGCTCCGCCAGCGACAGGGCACCCAGAGTGCCTCATGGGTCGCCGGTTTCGAGCTCATTCACGCCTTGATGGGTCAGCAGCTCTTCTCGGCTGACATCTACCGTCGCGTCATCGCCGATGCCGGCCTCACCCTCGTCGACGAGCGTGAGACCGACATCCCGGAAAACCGAATCTTCGTCGCACGAACCTGAGACCGACCAGGTCGCATCTCCCCCACCC
>JAERSX010000137.1 GCA_016845285.1 Deltaproteobacteria bacterium
CCAGCCCGAGCAGTCACATGAGCAGAAGACCCGCGGCCGGTGTGGCGCCGGTGGCTGCACAACCACCGCAACCCTTGGCGTCGTCTTCGCTGTTCCAGTCGAGCTCGTTGCTGTCACCGTCGTCGTAGTACTCGGAGTCCTCGCAGGCATCCTCGGGCTCGAGCCAGCCTTGATCACAGACCTCGAAGAACTCCTGCAGCCAGCCCTCGTGCTGGATGTAGCGCTGCTGCCGCGAGGACGTGATGTCTGAGTGGTAGAGCGCGAGGGGTGCGTTGACGTCGTCTGGGGCATAGCGCAGGTGGAGACGGGTGAACCAGAGGTCGCCGTCCTCGACGTTCTCCTGGCTCACACCCAGGGCCACCATGTCGGATGCGTCGGGGGTGACGCCGGTGCATGGATCGCAGTGCATCTGGCCCCAGCTGTACTCGACCACCCAATTGGCTCCCGGGGCGCTGTGGGCCGACGAGAGGCGGTTGGCGTAGAATTCCGTGAAGGGTTCGTCGGCCTCGGGCTCCCAGAGGCACCCGTCCTCGATGACGGCCTCGGTGTAGTTGGCGATGCCTGCCTCGCCGTCTTCGTAGGCGTTGGCGGTGTAGACCACGAGGTCTTGCTCGCCCTGGCTGTTCAGCGTGCCCAGGCGCACCGGCAAGGCCCAGGTCTCGGCCTCGTACGAGAACTGGAGGGGAGACAGGGTGTCGCCGCTCTCGATCTCGGCGTCGGGGCCCACCTTGGCCGCGAAGAAGTAGCTTCCGCCGTCGATGTACTCCTGAAGGAGCTCGGCGCTGGCGTCGGCCACGGCATAGCCGCTGGCCTGGAGCCACTCGACCAGAGCACCGGACTCCGTGGCGGAGAGGATCACGACCTCGTACTCACCCACGATGTAGCGGGCCTCCACGTCCACATCACCGGCCCCACCCGTGTCCTCTTCACCTCCGCCGGCGCTGTCGTAGTCGTAGTCGTTGAAGAAGTCTTCGCACTCGTAGCTGACGAGGCGTGGCTCGGAGTAGCCGTCGAGGCGCTCGAAGACCTCGGGGTCGATGACGTTGATGTCGTCGGGGCCGGGGATCTCCGGGACCGGGACCACGATGGCGAAGTCCGAGGTGTCTCCTTGAACGTCGTTGGCCATGGTGAGGGTGGTCAGGTCGCCGAAGCGGGACAGCGCCACGCGGCTGGCCGAGTTGTACAGATCGCCGGAGCTGCCGACGTAGGTGCCACAGAAGGCGTCGGCTGAGGGAGCGAGCAGCAGGGTGAACAGGGCGAGCGTCATCGTGACCTCCACGGTCATTCTGGCCCGGCGTCCTGGTGAGCGCCACAGTAGCCGCTCAGCTCGGGCTCCGCAGCTGCTGACCAGCTCTCTACAACTCCTTGGCGATTCGCTGGACGCGCTGGATCCGTTCGATCCGGAAGACACGCTTGTCGTCCCGAAGATGGCACCAGGCGTCGACGTAGGGGAGCCACACGCCGGTCACGGTGATGCGGCGCTTCGTCACGAGCAACCCGGTCCCTTCCCGTGAGGTGTAGTGGATCAGCAGCTCCGCTCTTTCCTCGGCGGCCAGCTCCACGGCCTCGATGACGCGGCGACGGGCCTCGCCTCCGCTGCGTCGGTCTTTCAGCACGGCGAGGAGTTCGCGCACGGTGGGTATGGATGGTTGGGCGAGCGACGCGAGCATCTGAGCGTAGACACCGAGTGTGGTCTGGGCGTCGGCCAAGGCTCTGTGGGCCACGGGCTGGGGCACGCCGGTCCGTTCGGCGAGCACCGACAGAGAGTTCCGGGGAAGAGCGAAGACGTGCCGGCCCAGCAGGAGCGTGTCTACGATGGGGCCGTGAGGGATCTGGGCCAGCCGTGCCAGGTGGCACTCGGTCTCGAGGAAGCCGAGGTCGAAGCGAGCGTTCTGAGCCACAAAGACGGCACCCTCCAGGTAGGAGGCGATGTCGTCCCTGATGGAGCCGAAGAAGGGCTTCCCTACGAGGTCCTCGTCCTGGATGCCGTGGATGGCGATGGAGCGGGCGGGGACGCTGCGCTCGGGGTCGATGAGTCGCTGGAAGATCACATGGCGCTCGACGTCTCTCCAGTCGCGGGGCCTGGCGCGCACGATGGCGACCTCGATGATCCGGTGTCCTTTCGAGGAGTCCAGGCCCGTCGTCTCCACGTCGAGGACGGCTGTGGGAGCTTCATCTGCGGGGGTGTCGAGGAGAGCGTCGCTCAATCTGTCTCCGAGCGGCCGTTCACTCTCCCCCTTCCGGCTCGGTGGGCTCTACGAGCCAGTCGGGCAGGCCTGGGGCGTCCCAACCGTCTCCGTCGAGATCGACGAAGATGGGGTTGGTCACGGCGTAGGGAAGGACGGGGAAGGCCCGTGGGATGGGGATGGGGTCGCCCAGGAGGGCTGACACCGCGCGTACGCCTGCGAGGGCGTCGCCCACGATGTCTTCGAGCTGTACTGGAGGGATCTCCACAGTGGTGAAGACGGGGCCGAGGTCACCGGGGCCGAGCGCCACGACGACGTAGTGGCTGTCTACCTCTGGGGAGACGGACACAGTCTCCGCAAAGTTGAGGATGTCAGTGTTGGGCACCTCGATGGACCACTCGTCGATGAGCGTGCCGTTCTCGTAGAGCTCGACGCGGTCGACGTCGATCCAGCTGACGCTCTCGATCTCGATGGTGAGTGGAATCTCCCCTGAGCGGACGATCTCGCTGCCGGGTCCGTTGAGCTCGTTGTCGACGTAGAAGCGGATGAAGGGGCCGTAGCTGGCCACGACCCGCCCCTCCCGAACGGCCTGAGCGATGGCAGCCTCGCTGATCATGCCGGGCTCGTCGGTGTCGGAGACCACGTAGTTGCGCGGGCAGCCCGACTCGGTGCCGGTCTTGCCGTGTGTGTCCGAGTTTCCGAGCAAGGTGTAGCGGTAGCCGAGGTTCAGCATGCTGAACCAGTCGTCGAGGGTGCCCTCGTGGCCGTAGCCCAGCGTCATCGTGCCGTCCTCGATGGCGGCTTGCTCTTCGAGGGTGCGGCTGGCCCAGTCGTAGATGATCGAGGTGTCGCCGTCGGCTGCGTACGCATCCATCTCGGCCTGCGTGGGGGTCCGGATGATCTCCATGCGCTTGCCGTTGAGGATCTCGAGAGCCTCCACGCCCGTGTAGAAGTTGTCGTCGACGAGCAGCTCGTTGGGGTTTGCCAAGAAGCCGCCCAGCATGGTGTCGACCACGGGCTCACCCACCTCGCCCTGATAGGGGTTGAAGCCGAATTGGTCGAAGTAGCCGAGGATGCCGTCGCGGGGGTGCCCGACGAAGACGATGGGCTCGATGCCACCAGGCACGCCGAGTTGCTTGACGCCGGTGACCATCTCCTCGGGGTTGAGGCCGGTCCAGTCCAGCGCACCGCCGTTGTCCTTGCTCTCGTCCCACATGAGCGGCCAGCCAAGGAAGTGGCCCACCTCGATGGTGGTGGTCTCGACGCCCACCGAGGTCTGCACCCACTCTTCGAGGCCCATCGCCTCGACCACGGGCGCGTAGTAGCTGATGGAGTCGTGGTCGGTTCCGGCGAAGTACTCGACCCCTTCGCTGGTCATGGTGCCGATGCGCTCGGCCTGGCTCACGCCGGAGTCATGGCTGGCCTGGGCGTGGACGTGGAAGTCGGCGGTGATCCAGCCCGTGGTGTCGATGGACTGCTGCACAACCAGCTCGAGGTCGACGGCACGGCCGGCGTCCACGTGGAAGGTGTCGCTGATGTCGAGCTCGTACTCGATGCCTCGGCTGGCGACGGCGGTGTAGGTGCCGTCGGGGAGCACGATCTGACCGTGGCCGTATGGAGCGAACACGACCTCTGCAGGAGAGCCGGCGATGAAGCCGTCACCCAGGTCCGGGTTGCGTACCTCGGCACCGTCGGCGGTGAAGAAGGTCACCTTGGCGGGCACGCTGCGGCCGGTCTGGTCGGTCACCTCGAAGCGAACGGAGCCGGGCTGGGGGCTGCCCAGCACCAGATCGAGGGTGGCGCCCTCGGTGACGGTGATGGTGGCCACCTCGCCCATGGGGCGGCCCTTGGCATAGGTGAAGATCTCCCAGTCGCCCGGGGGAAGCATGCCGCCGAAGGAGCCGTCCGGGTCGGGGTCGTCGCCCACATCTGTGGTCCACTCCGACCACGGCAGCTCGGCACCGGGCTCGCGCACGAAGACGTGCACATCGCTGAGCGCAACTCCTGTGCCTTCCTCGACCACGTAGCCCTGGACCCGCCCGAAGGCGTCGCCGCGGGCCTCGATGAGGCTGTCCACCACGCTGCCCACGTCGCCATGGCCGATGGCGAACCACCGGTCGTAGGAGAAGGCGCTGACGTCGCTGGCCTGGAGGTCCTCGGGTGAGATGCCGGCGCCGATGCCCACCGTCTGGGACGACGTGAACATGGGCACGAACATCTTGCCCGTGTCGGGCATGAGCCCGTAGGACACGCCCTCTGCCACGCCCGCCAGGAAGTCGGTGGGGATGGGGTCGAAGAAGGTGTTCCGTCCCGTGAGCGACTCCTCGTAGAGGTAGCCGGTCTCGTCGAAGCCGATGCCCGGTGCGAAGACGTCGACATCGCCGCCCTGAAGGTAGAAGTCGCCCATGGCGACGCCGCCCAGGAGGCCCCAGTCGATGATGGGCAGCGACTCCTCCTGGCCAGGCAGGGGCTCGTCGCTCACCTCCGCCGAGCAGCCCTCTTCATCGCTGAAGACGGCCCAAGAGCGCACCAGCAGGGCAGGGGAGCCTGGCTCGCGGATGTAGTGGGTCTTGATTCGGTAGTCGTCGTCGGGCCCCACGTCGGGCAGCCCCCAGAGCAGGTCGAGGAGCGTGATGAAGGAGAGCTCGGGTCCCTCCACGCAGACGACCGCCGCCCCGCCGTCGCTGCCGTCGGCCAGGATGACCACCTCGCCGGGGGTCTCATCGTCGGGCGCGGTGAGCTCGTCGGCCGAGGTCACGTTCAGGTTGACCGTGCTGAAGATCTCCGCGAGCTGGTCGCGACCGTGGCCGCTCGAGTAGCGGGGGTCGGCGCGGTTGAGGTCGGCGTCGACGATGCTGCCGCCCGAGGTGTGGGGCCCCAGGCTGGCGCGTGCGCCGAGCACCCCGATCTTGATGCGATCGTTCTCGAGGATGAAGTCGCCGCTCCTGGCGATGGCCTTCGGACCGCCGACTCCCTGGCTCCGATCGGTCATCTGAAAGGCGCGCGCATAGGGCTCGCTCTGCTGACAGGCGCTCATGAGAGACGCGAAGACGACGACGGAAGCGGGCAGCTTGAGGTATTGGCGCATGGTGGGCGTAGAATACGCGCCCGCCCCTGGAAGGTCCATGGCACCCCTCGTTCCCCTGCTGCTGTCCGCGCTCACCACTTCCGCCGTTGCGGCAGACGAACCCGTCCTGCCCGCGCCCAAGCCCTACGGCCTCGTCCAGGCGTGGCTCACCGTCTACGACCAGGACGAGAG
>JAERSX010000138.1 GCA_016845285.1 Deltaproteobacteria bacterium
CCCTGGCCACCGCGCTGCTCGACCCGGGCGACGAGGTCATGATCCTGGCGCCGTACTGGCCGTTGATCCCTGGCATCGTCCACACCAGCGGCGGCACGCCGGTGGACGTGGCCTGGTTTGGGGCGCCAGGCACGGTCCAGGAGCGCCTCCGGGCCGGCCTGTCCAGCAAGACAGTGGCCATCTACGTGAACACTCCCAGCAATCCCACGGGTGAGGTGATGTCTCGAGAAGACCTCGAGGCCATCGTGTCCTTCGCGCGAGAGCACGACCTCTGGATCTGGGCGGACGACATCTACGAGGACTACGCCTACGTGGGTGAACACATCCGCCTGGGGGAGCTGGCCCCCGAGCGCTGCTTCACGGCCTGCAGCTTTTCCAAGGCCTACGGCATGGCCGGCAACCGGTGTGGCTACCTGGTCGGCCCTGCAGATCCAGCGATCATGTTGGAGGTCCGCAAGGCCAGCCTCCACACCTTCTACTCGGCCCCGACGGTGTCCCAGCTGGCCGGTGCTCGGGTCCTGCGCGATGGTGACGACTGGCTCGCCGAGGCCGCCGAGCATTACCGACGCGCGGGCGATGCGGCGGCCGACGCCCTCGGGCTCGCGCGGCCAGAAGGCGGCACATTCCTGTTCATCGACGTGGCCCGCTTCCTGGACGAGCGCGGCCTGCACGGCTTTCTCGTCGACTGTCTCGATGACAACCTCCTGCTGGCGCCGGGCACGGCATGTGGCAAGGCCTACGTGAGCCATGTGCGCCTCTGCTTCACCTCAGCGGCCCCCGAGGTCGTGGCTCGTGGTGTGGCGCGGCTCGCGAGACGCCTCGGACGGTGAGCCCTCCGGTATGCTTCGACCTGCAGACAGACCCGAGAGGGTCCACGGTTGCACGGAGTGCAGATGCGGACGCGGATGGCAGGGATTGGAGCCGCCCTCGCAGGGGTGGTCGCCGGTGGTCCGGCCCTCGCCCAGGACGTGCTCTCCCCCGAGCTGAACGCCCAGCACTATCGCCCCCCCGTCGACAGCCGAGCCACGCTCTGGACCGACGACGCTGGCCAAGGGCCTCTCGGCTACCTCCAGGCCCGGGCCTACCTGCACTACGTCAACGACCCCCTGGTCTACGAGTACCCCGACGGCGCGCAGGTGCCCCTCCTCGCCGACCTGCTCATGGCGGACTTCGTGGGGGCCGTGGGCCTGGGACCGCTTCGCCTCGGCACGGTGGTGCCGGTGGCCCTGATGACCTCGGGAGAGGGCGCCAGGGGAGGGGGCCTGGGCGATGTCGCCCTCGACCTCAAGGGCACCATCCTCGACCCGGACGAGCGGGACTTCGCGCTGGCCCTGAGCTGGCGGAACTCATTTCCCACCGCCAACACCACCGCATCCATCGGGTCTCCAGGTGTGGCCTGGGAGCTGAGCGCAATCGCCACTCAGCGCTTCGGGCGGTCGCTCCTGGCCGTGAACATCGGCCACATGAGCCGGCCTGAGACCACCCTCGAGAACGTGGCCTGGCAGGACCAGCTCCTCTACCGCGCAGGCCTGGGCCACGAGCTCCGCGTCGGCGGTGGCCTGTCGGTCGACGTCGCGGGCGCCCGCACCTACGGCACCGCCCTCGACAACCCAGCGGCCTCGCCCTTGGAATTCCTGGCTGGTGTCTGGGGCCCGGTCAGCGACGACATCGTGGTGCGCGGCGGGCTGGGCACCGGCCTGACCCGTGGCATCGGCTCCCCCGACCTCCGCATGGTGATGTCGGTGGGCTACGAGCCTCCTCAAGAGCGAGACCGCGACCTCGACGGCATCGTCAACCGTGAAGATGAGTGCCCCGACGATCCCGAGGACTACGACGGCTACCACGACGTGGATGGCTGTCCCGATCCCAGCACCACCGTGCACTTCACCGTGCAGAGCCCGTGGGGTGGCCTGGTCATCCTTGCCGAGACGGTGGTGCAGACGGAGACCGGCGCGGTCACCCACGGTCCGCAGTTCAGCATCGACATGCACCCTGGCGACTACTCACTGGTCGCGGACGCGCCCCGCTACGCCCACACCGAAGCCAGCTTCCAGGTGCAGCAACCCGACGCCGGCGACCAGAGTGTGCTCGTCGAGATGGACCCGATGTTCGGGCTCCTCTCGGTGCGTGTCACCGACACCAGCGGGGCTCCCATCGACGCCATCCTCGTGGTGGACGACGAGTCGCCGCGGGCGCTGGTCGGGGGCAGTGGGCAGACCGAGGTGGATCCGGGGACCCATCTCCTCCTGGTGCGCGCCAACGGCTACAAGTCGGACCGCCAGGAGGCGCGGGTGGCCCGTGCGGAGAGGAAGCACATCGACGTGGTGCTCCAGGATGCACGGGCACGCGTGGCAACCGGAAAGATCGAGATCTTCGAGAAGGTGTACTTCGACACCAACCGGGCCACCATCCGCACCGAGAGCTTCGCGTTGCTCGATGAGGTCGCTGAGATCATGCGTGACAATCGCGACATCCAGCAGGTGCGGATCGAGGGGCACACCGACCAGCGAGCCTCTGATGCCTACAACCAACGCCTGAGCGAGCGCCGCGCCGCCTCCGTGCGCCAGTACCTCATGGACCAGGGCATCTCACCGAGCCGCCTGCATCCCCAGGGCTATGGCGAGCAGAACCCCGTGGACGAGCGGAACGTCCGGGAGGCCTGGGATCGCAACCGGCGGGTCGAGTTCGTCATCACGGAGCGCTCGCCCGTGGAGTGATGCGGCGTGTCGGCCTCAGTTGGCTGTGGAGGTGAGCAGCCACACCAAGCCGGTGCCCTCGACGTCGGCACCGGGTGCCCCCACGACCAGCTCGCTGCGGCCGTCCCCATCGATATCGCCCAGGCTGGTCGAGCTCGCGCCGGCTTCGGCGTCGGTGCGTGAGGTCTCGAAGCGAGTCCCCCCGTGGTCGTCTGCGCTGAAGTCCACCACACCCGTCGAGGGGCCGAGGCTCACGAAGATGGCACCGCCGCTCTGTTCGTTGTTGAGCATGGGCGCACCGATGAGCCAGTCGCTCAAGTCGTCGCCGTTCATGTCCATGTGGTTGCCCAAGTGGAAGCCAAAGAACGAGCCTTCTTCATCATCGAGGATGATCTCGGCGCTTGGCTCCAGTTCGCTGATGTCCTGCAGACGACCGCGGTACACGGTGACCTGAGACAAGCCAAGCGAGGAGACCGCGAAGTCGCCGTAGCCGTCCCCGTCCTCGTCGATGGCGCCGGTCACCGCGTGGCCGAAGTTCTCGTGCTCGCCCGTTCCTTGCAGCACCAGGTCCGCGTCGATGAGCAGGGCCGACGCCGCCTCATGACCCCCGAGCACGAGGTATGCGGCGCCAGCGAGGTCGCTGCCACTGCCGTCCCCCCGGGGGTCGCTCGCTTCGGGGGCGCCGATGAGGGCCTCGTTCAGGCCGTCGCCGTCCAGGTCGGGAACCATGGCGACGGCGCTCCCCGCACGGTCACCGGTGGTGCCCCACCAGGTAATGTCCAGATCGTCGATGATGTGGTCGCCCGAGATGTCGGACGGGACGATTGCGACCATCCCCGGCTCTTCTTCATTGACGTAGCTGCCGAGGATCACGGCGCTCCCCTCTCCATCGCGGAGAAAGGGCCCGAGGAAGGCCATGCTGTAGCCCGTGTACCAGCGTGTGCCGCCGCCGAAGACCCGAGCGTTGGCTTCCTCGTGGCTGATCTCACTGTCTTCGGGTGACTTCGTGTAGAAGAAGACCGCGCCGATAGCCGCGAGGCCGTCTCCGAGCTGGGTCTGCGGAGCACCAATGACGATGCCTCCATCGGTCCCACGTGGAGCGATGGAGGCGCCGAACGACTGATAGATTTCCGCCTCTGGTTCGTCGACCATCCAGGTCTTGATGGCGTCCTCTTCGTTGGCCGGCTCGTCTATGGCACGAGAGTAGAGGTAGACCTCGTTGTGTCCTGCGGCACCGACGGCGAGCTCGACCTGGCCGTCGGCGTCGTAGTCCAGAGCAGACAGCCAACCGCCCAACTCTGATCTCTCGACTGTGGAGGAGATGGTGACCTGGGCGGCCTCGTCGAGGTCGATGATGCTCGAAGCCCCGTCGTCGCCGGAGTCGCCGCCCTCGTCGCCGGAGCCGCCGCCCTCGTCGCCGGAGCCGCCGCCCTCGTCGCCGGAGCCGCCGTCGTCGCCGGAGCCGCCGCCCTCGTCGCCGGAGCCCTCACCGACCGGGCCGGTGTCGGTGCCGGAGGGAGGGGGCAGGCAGCTGGCAAGCAGCCACACGAGCACCAGCGAGGTGGCATGGAGGGCGCGGGAGTGAGCTGCTGACATGTCAGCCTTGGGTGTCGTGGGCGATGGCCTGTCCAACCTTGACGGCCTCGCCCGGGGAGATTGTCCACTCGAGCACGCCGGGCTCGGCCACCAGGATGACCGTGCTGCCCAGCTCGAAGCGGCCTATCTCGTCGCCTCGCTCCAGCGTCGGAGCCGGAGCGGGCATGAAGTCTTCGGCGCCGCGGGGGCCGTTGGTGGGGAAGGGG
>JAERSX010000139.1 GCA_016845285.1 Deltaproteobacteria bacterium
CCCAGACCTCGCTCACGGCCAGCGAGACCCGCAACGCCCTGGAGGCCGTGGCCAGCAGCGCGCCCCTCAGCGGCGACGCCGCGGTCGAGCTGACCGGGCCCCCCGATGGAGACCTCGCGGGCACGGCCTTGATCCAGCCGATGCTCCGAGAGCAGGGCGAGGAGGTGGTGAGCGCGAGCTTCACCGCCGAGCTGCGAGACCCCAGCCCAGACGGCCAGGCCCGCCTGCGTGTGCGCCTGGGGCCGCCGGTTCCCAGCACCCTGAAGGCTGGCTACCTGCAGGCCACCCTGGTCGACCCCTGTGCCGAGGATCTCGACACGTCCGATCCCTGCTTCGCCGAGCTCGAGCTCGACGAGGAGGAGCTGAGCACGGCCCAGCAGTACGAGCTGAGCGCCTCCGACTGTGAGGCCGCCGGGGTTGTCGACGGCCTGCGGCTCTGCTTCCAGGTGATGCCGCCCGAGAGCGGGCTGGTCGGGGGTGAGGCGACGGTGGCCATCGACGGGGTCTCGCTCTCGTCTGGCACCGTCGTGGAGAGCTGCGAGCCCTGGGAAGACAGCGCCGGTACCGAGCCGCCCACGTCTCTCGACCAGCGGGCCCCGCTGGTGCTGCTGGAGGCCCTCGACCCCGTGGACATCGACCTGAGCCATGCCGAGTGGGGTGGTGAGAGCTCCCGACCGCTGCTGGCCACCGACGGCATGGAGCTGGGCGAGGTGGCCGTCCGCCACGACGAGGACGGCCTCTACCTGCTGATGTCGGTGGAGGAGTGCCAGGCAGACGACACCCTCGAGCTGCGGCTCGATCCTGCGGGTCAGGCCTACGCGCCGGTGCGGCTGCGCGCCACCGTCGAGGGCGAGCTCCTCGACCACCACGGGCTCGCCAAGACTCCCGAGGCCGCCGGCTCCTGCGAGCTCGACGGGGAGGCGGGACACGTCGAGCTGGCCCTCCCGCTGTCCAGCCTGGGGCTCACACCAGCCGCGGCGGAGGTCTGGTCCCTGCAGGTCATCCGCTGGGGATCCGACCCCGCACGGACGGCCTCGCTGGCACCGCGCCTGGCCGGGCCCGAGGGTGTCGCCACGGGCGCCATCGGCCTCGTCTGGATCGATCAGAGCTGGCGGACGGGCCTCGTCGAGGCGGTGTCCCGGACCGACACCGCGCCACCCGACTGGGCCGTCGTGGATGGTCGCCCCATGGTGCACATCCAGGGCCACGCCCAGGACGCGGGCAACACGGGCGAGTGGGAGCGCTTCGCCGGCCTCGGGGTGCCCGCCCTGGTGGCCGCAAATCCCTACACCGGTCACCTCGAGGGGTTCGCTGGAAATGCCGAAGACCTCGTGGAGATCGAGGTCTACACCACCCAGCTCTGGTCGCTCTGGGACGACAGCACCGTCGAGCTCTGGCAGGACATCGACACCAGCATCACCGCCGCCGAGGTGGACAGCGCCGGCGTGCTGAGCCGATGGAGCCTCGTCGACGAGCCCCTCGACCAGCCGGAGCGAATGGCGGACTGTGTCGTGGAGCAGGGCACGGACTGCGAGGATCTGCGCTGTTGGCGGGACTGGCCGGACCTGTTGCACGCTCACGTCGAGGCCCTCCCCAACACCACCGGCGTGCCCTTGGGGGTCAACCTCACCTTCACCGAGGTGGCGGCCTGGTCGGATGAGCTCGACGGCACCGGCATCGACTTCGTGAGCTGGACCGACAACTGGCTCCATGATCAGCCCCTGCATCGCTGGCGGCTCGGCACGGGTGCCAGCCTCGCCGAGGAGGCGCCTGGCCTGGTGCGCATCGGCATGGGGCAGATGAGCGGCACCACCCAGGACTACCGGTGGCGTCGGGCGCCAGACCCTGTCGAGCTACGCGGCCACGGCTGGCTGCACCTCATCGACGGTGCCCGGGGCCTGCGCTGGTTCGACTGGCCGCCGCGGGGGACGGTCCCCCTCGATGCCATGGTCGCCCTCATCGAGGAGCTGGAGGTCTTCGAGGGACGGGTGGTTCGGGATCCGGCACCGGTCACGAGCTCGACCGATGTGCGGGCACGCGTCTTCGGCGAGGTGGGGGAGCCCGGCGATCAGCTGCTCGCCGTGGTGAACCGCTCCGACCGCACCGTGCACGCCCGCGTCGCCCTCGACGGTCTGGACGGTCACCTCTGCCGATGGGACGCCCCTGGCGAGGGCCTCCGGGATGTCGACGCCCTCGACCTGGGCCTCGAGCCCCGAGAGACCCGGGTCTACCAGGTGCGGGAGACGCCGTGTCACGAGGAGACCCTCCTCGCTGTCGACTAGCTGTCGACTCGCTGTCGGGCGGCTCTGCACAGAGCTACAGGGTGTCCCAGCGGAAGGAGCCGTGCTCGACGACGTCGTCGGCGAGGGACTTGATGGCCTCGTCCTCGTTGTCGTCGATGCGCGCGAAGTGCTCGCCCACCCGCCGGAGCGACTGGCGTGAGAAGACGTCGAGGATCTCGAGCTCGCGGGCGCAGGCGTCCGTCCCGCGGGTGCTCACGGCGTCCTGCACGCGGCTCAGCACCGCGCCCAGCACGAAGAGGTCGATCATGATGTTGGCCAGGCGGCCGGTGGCGAACTGCTTGCCGATGATGTGCTTGCCGTGCTTGCGCAGCACCCGGTCGACCGCCATGGCCAGCTGTCGGACGGCGTTCTCGTAGCGGGTACCCGCATCTTGCAGGGCTGGGTCGAGGCCCTCCAGGCGAGGGGTGCGAATGCCCATGCCCGTGGCCAGGGCCACCCGCCGCCGGGCGTAGTCGTTCATGAGGCCGAAGCCCTTGATGGGGTCGTCGAAGATCCCGCGCAGGCTGCTCGACAGGGCGCTCAGGTTCGCGCCCACGTGGTTCATGGCGGTGAGCCCGATGAAGAGCCGCAGCACCTCGTTGGTGCCCTCGAAGATGCGGTTGATGCGGCTGTCGCGGACCACCCGCTCATACGGGTACTCGCTCATGTAGCCGAGGCCACCGGCAATCTGCAGGGCCTCGTCGGCGGTGCGCCACAGCGCCTCGGTGCTGAAGACCTTCGCGATGGCGGCCTCCACCGCGTAGTCCTGGCCACCTCGGTCGATGAGCCCGTTGACCACGTGCACCGCGGCCTCGGCGACGTAGCAGTCCACCACCATCTGCCCGAGCTTGGCCTTGATCATGCCGAACTCGGCGATGGGCCGACCGAACTGGTGGCGCTCGGCGGCGTGGGCGCTGCTGAGCTCGATGAGCTTCTTCATGCCACCCACGCAGCCGCCTGCCAGGCCGGTGCGCCCGCTGTTGAGGATGTGCATGGCCACCTTGAAGCCCTGGCCCTCCTCGCCCAGGAGGTGCTCGGCCGACACCCGAACCTCGTCGAAGAAGACGGCGGTGGTCGAGCTGGCCCGCAGGCCCATCTTGTCCTCGTGGGTGCCGATGGTGACGCCGGGCATGTCGGTGGTGATGATGAAGGCGGTCATGCGGCGGCGCTCGTCGGGGGCGCCGGTCTTGGCGAAGACGGTGAAGAACTGGGCGATGCCGCCGTTGGTGATCCAGAGCTTCTGCCCGGAGATGACCCAGTCATCGCCGTCGCGCACGGCGGTGGTGCGGATGCTGGCGGCGTCGCTGCCGGCGCCGGGCTCCGTCAGGCAGAAGGCCGCGATCAGCTCGCCGGATGCGAGGTCTTCGAGGTAGCGCTCCTTCTGTGCGTCGGTCCCGTACAAGAGCAGGCCGCGCATGCCGATGGAGCTGTGGGCCCCCACCGTCACGCCCACCGAGGCATCGTGGCGGCCGATCTGCTGGAGAGTTCGGGAGTAGCCGGTGGCACCGAAGCCGAGGCCCCCGTGCTCCTCGGGGATCACCAGGCTGAAGAGCCCGAAGTCCTTGAGCTCGTCCACGAACGACGCGGGCATCTCGCCGGCCCGGTCCCAGGTGCGGAAGTCTTCGGCGTGCGGGCCCAGCAGATCGTCCACCGAGCCGACCACCGTCTCGAGCATCTCGCGATCCTCGGCGGGCGAGGCGGGGAAGGGGAAGAGCAGGTCGGTCTGGATGCGGCCCAGGCAGAGCTCGCACATGAAGCTCGGGGTGTCGTGCTGCATGGAGTCACCTCTGTGTTCTTGATGTTGCTGGACCGGCGGCGGGGGCTCCCTGCCGGGATACGCCGACGCCATGGCACAGCTCTATTTCCGACAGCTCCTCGCGGGCCGCGACTTCGGGCAGGAAAACCCCGTCGCCGCCCAGATGCAGAACTTCGTCTACCTCATTGGCGACCGAGACACGGGCGAGTGCATCGTGGTGGACCCGGCCTGGGTGGTCGACGACATCGTCGACATCATCGAGGCCGACGGCATGAAGCTCACCGGGGCTCTGGCCACCCACTACCACCCCGATCACGTGGGCGGCTCCATGATGGGCTTCACCGTGGAGGGCTTCGCGCACCTGTTGGGGCGCAGCCCCTGCAAGCTCCACTGCCACGACCTCGAGGCAGATCTCATCAAGCAGGTCACCGGTGTGGAGGAGACCGATCTGGTCCGCCACCGCTCGGGCGACAAGGTGACCGTGGGCGGTGTGGAGATCGAGCTGCTCCACACGCCGGGCCACACGCCGGGCTCCCTCTGCTTCCGCCTCAAGCACGCCTTGGTGGCTGGCGACACCCTGTTCTTGCAGGGCTGTGGCCGCACCGACCTTCCCGGCGGCGACCCCGAGGAGATGTACCGCACGCTCAGCGAGCGCCTGTCGACCCTTCCCTCAGACACCGTTCTGTACCCAGGGCATGCCTATGGCGGAGAGCACGCGCCCATGGGTCAGGTGCGGCAGGAAAACGCCTACCTCCGGGTGCCGAATCTCGAGACCTGGATGCGCTTCATGGGGCGCTGAGGGACGGTTCCTCAGCCTCCGCCCGGTGGCCCTTGCTGGATGCCCAGCCCGCTGACCTGGGCGTGCTCACGATGGCAGGCCTTCTTGGGATCCGACTCGTGGACGAAGGCATTGCACGGCCGCAGGTCGGTGAACGGGATGCCCACCCGTCCCGCGAGGCTGCCGGCGGCCGATCCCAGCTGAATCAGCTCTTCCTCGCTGCCTCCCTGTTCGGCCAGCCAGGCCACGTCGTCCCGGCAGGCCTGGACCGAGTTCGCCTGGACCCAGCGCGACTCCCAGGAGTCCACGATGTGGGCGAGGCAGTGGGGCTTGACCGGGGGCTCGACCTCGAGGCAGCGTGCGTGGGCCTGGGCGATGGTGCCGTTCTGGGCATGGGCGCGAAGGTCGCGATCGGCGGCCCCGAGGTAGCAGCTGATCTGGAGCTGTTCGCCTCGGATCTTCTTGCACGCGCTCTCCGGAGCGTAGGGCTCCGGCATGCGCATCGAGACCTCGATGCAGAGATCACGGGCATCCAGATCTGTCATCAGGGCGCAGGCCTTCAGCCCGATCTCTCCGTTCAGCTGGGGCACGTTCTGCTCCACCAGCTGATGGGCACAGAAGTCCCAGGCCATGCCGGTCTTGTCTGCGCAGGATGCGAGCAGCTCCTCCAAGACGGGATCGGGGCTGGGCTCACACCCTGGGGTGAGCCCCATGAACACGAGGAGTGCTACGCGGCCGTGTTGCCTCTGGGCTGACATCACTCCGAGCTCCCTGGCTGCAACGGCCCCCGTGCGGGGCGATGAGCCCAGACATGAGCTTGACCGAAAGCACCGAAGCATATCGTAGATCCTGCGCCTACACTGAGCGACGTGGCAGAGGAGTGGTCTATGAAGGTCTCGGCGCTTTTGGTGGTGGGTTCGGTGTTGTCGACCGGATGTACCAAGAGTGACGACCCGAACCTCAACGTCCAGAAGCGCATCCTCACCACCAAGTACCTGACCTTCGATGCCGGCATGGTGGCCATCAACACCTCCGAGCTGCTCTCGGTCTACTTGCTGAGCCAGGGCCAGGGAGAGGTTCGGGTGCACGATCTCCAGGTGGACGATCCGGACCGCTGGACCATCAGCGAGGACTGGAAGACCGAAGACTGCGACGGAGATGGGGTCAACGACTGCCAGATCATCGGGGGCGGCAGCGAAGACTCGCCCAGCTACTCCGCAGAGATCCCCATCGCCTTCTCGCCGAACGGCGACGACGAGTTCCGGACCGTGCTGACCATCGTCAGCGACGACAACGAGGTCACCGATCGCACCGGCGAAGACGACGAGTACGGCATCTGGCGCGTGGTGCTCCGTGGCATCGGCCGTCGCCCCTGCGCCTACGTCTACCCGACCTTCCACGACTTTGGCTCGGTGGCCACCGGCGGCTTCTTCAGCACCACCGCCACCGTCCAGAACTGCGGCGTGGTCACGCTGACCGTCAGTGACGTGGAGGTGAGCGGCAGCAACAGCTTCTCGCTCGATTCGCCCACGCCGGTCTATGCCCTGGCCGGTGGGGAGACCGAGATCGACATCGCCTTCGTGCCATCCACCGACGGTGCCCACACCGCGACGGTCGACCTGCTCGTCGACGATCCAGAGTTCGACCAGGCCATCCGGGTGGTCGGCAACGACTGCTCGGTCAGCGTGGACGAAGACTGCGGCGCAGACGTGCACCCCCACTGGCGGGACGATGACGGCGATGGCTATTCGGAGCGCGAGGGCGACTGCGACGACGACGAGCCCCTGAGCTACCCCGGGGCCGAAGAGCTCGAGGACGACGTGGACAACGACTGCGACGGCAACGTCGACGAGGGCTCGTACCACTTCGACGATGACGCCGATGGCTACGACGAGATGTCCACTCCGCCCGACTGCGGTGACAACGATCCCTGGTCCTGGCCCGGAGCCACCGAGGACTGTGACGACCGCGACAACGACTGCGACGGCAAGATCGACGAGGGTGAGGATGACGTCGAGGGCGGCGCCTGCGCCTTCGTGGTTCCCCGAGAGCCGACCGAGGAGAAGGCCTGTGCGACGGCGTCAGCTGCACCGGCTGTCGTGTTCGTCCTCAGCTCCCTCCTCGGCCTGGCCCGACGGCGCGAGGCCTAGAGGTCCTCGACGATGTGGGCCCTGCTAGCTCAGAGGCGGCAGATCGAGGGGTGCGACTCCGCGCAGTCGAGGTCGGCCCAGCCAAAGGCCTCTGGGTCCCAGGCGCCGCAGTTCTCCGAGGCGCCGCCGTCGGGCTCGCCCGAGGCCCAGTAGTCGTAGACCTCGACATCGTCGCCTTCGGGCGAGACCCAGGCCCCCTCGCTGACCACATCGGTGGCGCCCATCCACCAGCCCTCGAAGACGGGCCACGTGTACCAGTAGGTCATGTAGATGTCGGCGGTGGACCAGGGCACGGTCAGCGTGCCGCCCTGATCTTCGCAGTTGGCCTGCGCGTCTTCCCAGGTGCGCGGAGTACGACAGAACAGGAAGTGGCTCTCGTCGAAGTCGTGGCGGGCGCAGTCCTCGCAGCCCTCGACCTCGTCGATGAGGCCGTCGGCGTCGTCGTCGCGTCCGTTGCAGGCCTCGGTGGCGCCGGGGTGGATGGCCGCATCGCCGTCGTCGGGATCTTCGCAGACCGTCGCGTCGTCGCCATCGGCGTCTGCGGTGCTGCCGCTGTCGCAGGCCAGCCAGCTCTCGAGGTAGGCATGGCGGGCCACCAGGTAGTCCTGCAGGCGCACGATGGCCTGCTCGTGCTCTTCGACGCCGATGCTCCGGTGGGGGTCTTCTGCCAGCGACGGACCGATCTGGGCGGCCCAGGTCTCCACCCGGTCGACCAGGACCTCGGGGTCGAGGGCCTCGGCCGCAGCGACCAGGGCCTCGCGGTAGACCGCGGCGTAGGCCTCGTCGGCCATGAGGTCGAGGAAGGCCGCCTGGGAGAAGAGGCCCTGGCTGTTGGGGTAGCCGTCGATGGGGTGGAGGTCGTAGGGCGTGACGTCGAAGAGGTCGTCGAGGTCCCAGGGCACGAAGAGCAGGTCCCGGGTGGGGTGCTCGTAGATGTAGAAGTTGTGGGCGCAGCACCAGTAGCCGTCGTCGTCGCCCAGGGCGGCCTCGGCGGCCCACACAGCCAGCCACTGCGACGGCTCGCCCAGGGCGTCGAGGTCGTCGACGTCGCTGGCGTCGAAGAAGGCACGCACCATGGCCGGGTCTGCGTCGGACTCGTTGGTCTTGGCCTCGGTGCCGTACTTCCAGAGCACACCCTGGGCGTGGTCGTCGCCGAAGGTCTCCTCGACCCACTCGCGGTCGTAGTACTCGATGTTGGTGTAGAGCCCGTAGTACGTGCCGTTGATGTCGAGACGCGCGCTGTTGGCGCAGGCCGCGGGCACCTCGTCCAGCTCGCGGAGGATCGACCAGGCCAGGCGGTCGCGCAGCAGGGTGGGCTCGTACCAGGGGGCGTCCAGGGCGATCTTGCGGACCCCGTGGAAGCGGGTGTCGGCGTCGTCCTCGTTGAAGGAGATCACGAACTGGAACTTGTCGCTCAGCCAGCTGAAGCTGGGGTTGCCCTTCAGCCGCACCTGGACGTCACGGGTCTCCTCCTCCCAGGTGAAGGTGGCGGGGTGGTAGTTCTTCCAGCCGTTGCGGAAGTCGCTCTCCAGGCCGTCCCAGCTGTCGTCGGGAATGTCGAGCGCGAACTGCAGGAGCGCGTCGGGATCGTAGAGGCCCGTGCAGCTGCGGCGGCGGATCTCGTCGCCGGTCGAGCTGCCCACCTGCTCGGGGCCGTCGCCATCTACGCCGCCGCTGTCGGTCTGGTTCGGAGGCCCATTCTCGGGTGGTCCGCCGCTGGGCGGACAACCGAAGATCAGCAGCAACAGCAGGGGAGGCACCGACGCACCTTGGCTGTCGGCCGACCTTGCGTCAACCAGCCACCGCTGGTCAGGCGAGGCGATCGACCTCCAGTGGTGCATGCACGCGGCTCTCGGCGGGGTATCGTGCGGCCCACGCTTCGAGGTGACCATGCGACCCCTGCCCCTGCTACTCATGTTCGGCGCCCTCATCGGGTGCGGTGACAAGTCCCCAGAGGTGGTGACCGAGGCCGACGCCGACACGGACGCCGACAGCGACACCGACACCGACAGCGACACCGACGCCGACACGGACAGCGACACCGACAGCGACTCGGACAGCGACACGGACAGCGACACGGACAGCGACACCGACGCCGACACCGACAGCGACACCGACGTCGATGTGCCCACGCCGGCCATCATCGGGCGCATCCAGGACAAGGTCGGCACGCTGGATGGCGAGGTCTCCGTGGAGTTCTGGCCGGCCGACGAGCTCGATGGCGACGGCTACCCCAACCACGGCAGCGACACGCCCGAGAGCACCACCATCACCATGACCCCCGGAAGCGACGTGGACTACGGGCTCACCGTGCTCGAAGAC
>JAERSX010000140.1 GCA_016845285.1 Deltaproteobacteria bacterium
GTACCTGCGGCCTCGTGGGCCAGGCGCCAGACCGCGAGACCCACCGGCAGGGTGTGGACCACCACCGCCGTGGCCAGCGGGGGGTGGCCGTCCATGGGCGCAGCGAGGGCGGCGCCATCGAGCAGCGCATGCAGCAGCAAGGCGGCGACGGCGAGCCAGGTGCGGGTGCGGCCGAGACCGTCGGCGCGGTGCAGGGCTGATGCGAGTCCCACACCCCCGAGCAACGCCACCAGCGCCATGGGGCCCGCAGTGCTCAGGCCATATGGCAACACCACCAGCCCCACGATGCCCACCACGATCACCTGTACGAGGGCATCGAGCGCTGTCTCAGCCTCGGGGCGCCGCGTCAGAGCCGCCGCGAGCAGCGGGGCGGAGGCGAGGCCCAGGATGGCGAGCAGGAGCGTGAACATGGAGGCCGAGGCGAGGGCGGAACGCGGATTGTGCCAGGGTCGTTAGCGCGTCTGCTGGCTGAGCGGAGCCTGAGGCGGTTT
Organism: Deltaproteobacteria bacterium; assembly: GCA_016845285.1. Taxonomy (GTDB): domain Bacteria; phylum Myxococcota_A; class UBA796; order UBA796; family UBA2385; genus BH17. Next base: position 492 of record JAERSX010000140.1, read on the forward strand.
GCAGTTGCGTTGAGATTCCCGTTAAGGCCCGAGCAGTTCTTTTCAGCATGCAGCTTGAAGGTGCCTGCGGCCGTTGGTCGCAGGTGAAACGGGAAGCCGGAATGGGTGCAAACCCTAGCCGGCACGGCCCCCGCCACTGTAACTGGGGACGCCCCCGCAACTCGTCACTGGAGCTCGTCTCTGGGAAGACGCGGATGGGCGCGAGATCCAGGAGTCAGGAGACCGGCCTTCATGCACCACCCCCAGTTCTTCGGGGCGAAGAACAGTCGGTGATCCTCCAGGTGGAAGGTTGACGACCTCGTCCCCTAGAGGTCACATGACTCCTACCTCCCGCGTCCCCTCCGCAGCTGCGGCACTGCTCTGTGCAGCGTGCTCCGGCGCGCCATCGTCCGTCGCCACTCTCTCGGGCGGTGACATCGACGACAGCGGCATCTTCGACAGCGGCATCTTCGACAGCGGTAGTCCCGACACCGGTGAGCCGGTCGACTCGGGTCCCGATCCCTTCGCGGACAGGGTGGCGAGCTTCAGCCCGGGCACAGGTGCTGGATTCGGGCAGGAGAGCTACCCCGACGTGGTGCTGGGCTGGCCCGAAGGCGGGGGTGAGGTCGGCTCGCTCGACGTCATGAGCCTGGGTGAGGCTGGCGAGATCGTCCTCGAGTTCGACGACATGGGTGTCGTGGATGGCGAGGGTGCCGATCTGCTGGTGTTCGAGAACCCCTTCCCTGGCTGGTACGAGCTCGCCACGGTCGCGGTCAGCGACGACGGTGAGACCTGGCACGAGTGGCCCTGCGATGTCGACGACGAGCAGGGTGGCTACCCGGGCTGTGCCGGCGTGGGCCTGGTCGAGGCCAACTCTGACAACGATGTGGACGCCACCGATCCCGAGACCGCTGGTGGCGACGCCTTCGACCTGGCCATGCTCGCGGACTTCACCGGCAAGACCGCCCGCTACGTACGCATCCGCGACACCGGTACCAATTCCTACGACGGTACCGCCGGCGGCTTCGACCTCGACGCCGTCGCCGTGGTGAACGGCCAGAGCCTGACCGACTGAGGCCCGCTTGGCCTCACGTGTCGTCAAGGCACCACTTTGTTCGAGAGAGCTTCCAAGGAGACTCCCATGACCCGCACGATCCTGGCACTCAGCGCCTTCCTTCCCCTGACGCTCGTCGCCTGTGGCGACAAGGACGATGACACCGGCGAGCACATGCACGAGGCGGATGCCGACACCGACTCGGACACCGACTCGGACACCGACTCGGACACCGACTCGGACACCGACTCGGACACCGACTCGGACACCGACGCCGACCTCGAGATCAACGGTGCCTACACCGACGACTACGGCGGAGACCACATCATCACCAACGAGCGGTGGGAGCAGTGGGGCGCCACCACCAACTTCGACATCACCGAGTACGACAACGACGCCGACATGGCCCTTGCCCAGAACGACGCGGCCAACGGGTACTACCCGGAGAAGTGGAGCGCCTTCTACTGGGTCACCGACGACGACGGGCAGCTCTGGTTCTGCCAGGCCGCCTACGATGCCGAGACGGCGGAGGATGCCGCAGCCACCGATACTCCCGACAGCTCCGACCCCGCCAACTCGGGCTGTGGTGGCTGGAGCTGGTCAGCGCTCACGCTGGCCGAGTAGTCGGTGAGCCGGGTCGGCAGCCGCCGCTCCGCCTTGCGCCAGCTCTTCGGTGGGCTGGCTGCAGCGGTGGTGGCGGCCTGCCGTCCAAGGCTCTCCGTGGACTCCGGCATGGGGCCGGCCGCGGAGAGCCAAGGCGACACCGCGTCTGCCTGCGCAGATCTCCCCCATGGGGATGCCGACGAGGGCTGGGTGGCGGTGTCCCTCGCCCAGCATCCCGAGCTGGAGGGCGTCGGTGGCCAGGCGGCCGTCGATGTCGACGATGCCTTGCTCCATGTGCTCGTCGTGCACGAGCAGCCCGACTGCTACATCGCGGTCTGGCGGGTCTGCACTCATGGCGCCTGCGAGGTGACCTGGGACACCACCGAGGCCAACGTCTTCTGTCCCTGCCACGAGAGCCGCTTCGACATCGACGGCACCGTGTTGCAGGGCCCGGCCACCGAGCCCCTCGCCGCCTTCGAGGCTGTGCGTGACGGGGACACCCTCTGGATCCACCGACCCCTGTG
>JAERSX010000141.1 GCA_016845285.1 Deltaproteobacteria bacterium
GCGCTCGGCCACGTCGTTGAAGAACTGGACCGGCCCGCGGATCTCCTCGACCTTCTCAGCGCCGATGATCATGCGCTCGTCGATGGCCAGGCTGCCCGAGGCGACCTCCTTGGCCACGAAGCGGAACAGGGCCGCGATCTCGCGCTTGAGGCTCCGGACACCGGCCTCACGGGTGTACGACTCGATGAGGAAGCGGATGCCCTCATCGGTGATCTCGCAGTGCCCGTCGGTGATGCCGTGCTCGGTGAGCTGCTCGGGAATGATGAAGTTCCGAGCGATCTTGAGCTTGTCCTCCATCGTGTACCCAGGGATGTCGATGATCTCCATCCGGTCACGAAGGGGGGCGGGAATGGGGTGGCGCTGGTTCGCCGTGGCGATGAACAGCACCTTGCTCAGGTCGAAGGTCACGTCCAGGTAGTGGTCCTGGAAGGTGTCGTTCTGCTCTGGGTCGAGGACCTCCAGCAAGGCGCTGGCCGGGTCTCCTCGGTAGTCGGCGCCGAGCTTGTCGATCTCATCGAGCACGAAGACCGGGTTGTTGCTGCCCGCCTTCTTGATGCCCTTGATGACCTTGCCAGGCAGAGAGCCGATGTAGGTACGGCGGTGGCCACGAATCTCGGCCTCGTCGCGCACGCCACCCAGAGACATCCGGTGGAGCTTGCGGTTCACGGCACGGGCCACCGACTTGGCCAGTGAGGTCTTTCCGACACCCGGGGGACCGACCAGGCAGAGGATGGGCCCCTTCATGTCGTTCTTGAGCTTGCGCACGGCCAGGTACTCGAGGATCCGCTTCTTGACCTTCTCGAGGTCGTAGTGGTCCTCGTCCAGGATGGCGGCCGCACGGTCGATGTCGAGGTTGTCGTCGGTGCTCTTCGCCCACGGCAGCTCGATGAGCCAGTCGATGTAGGTGCGGCTCACCGTGTACTCGGCGGCGCCGGGGCTCATGCGACTCATGCGCTTGAGCTCCTTGAAGGCGACCTTCTCGACATCCTTTGGCATCCGCGCCTTCTTGATGTTGCGCTTGAGCTCCTCGAACTCTTCCTGCCGATCGTCGACCTCGCCGAGCTCCTTCTGGATGGCCTTGAGCTGCTCGCGGAGGAAGTACTCCCGCTGCGCCTTGTCCATCTCCCCCTTCACCTCGGACTGGATCTTGTTGCTCAGCTCGAGGACCTGGATCTCCTTGTTCAGCAGCGCGACCACCTTGTCCATGCGCTCGGAGGTCTCGAAGGTGTCGAGGAGCTCCTGCTTCTCTTCGACGCCGATGGACAGGTTGCTGGCCACGATGTCGGCGAGGACGCCAGGGTTGTCGATGCTGCGGACGAGGAAGCTCGCCTCGCTGGGGATCTGAGGGCTCAGATCGATGATGCGCTGCGCCAGATCGCGCAGGGACCCCATCTTGCTGTCGAGGTCGCTGGGGTGCTCAGCTGGCTCCTCGTGCACCTCCACCTCAGCCCGGAGGTAGGGCTCGGTGTGGGACCAATTGCGGATCTTGATCCGGGCGAGTCCCTGGATGATGACGCTGAGCTTGTTGCCCGGCATCTTCACCGACTTGAGAATCTTGACGATGGTGCCGGTGGTGTAGAGCTCGTCGGGCTCGGGGTCCTCGTTCTTGGCGTCCTTCTGGGCGAGGATGCCAAGAAGCTTGCCAGACTCGAGCGCCACCTCAACCGCGCGGAGCGACTTGTCGCGCCCCACGTTGATTGGGAAGGCCAGGACCGGAAAGATCACCGTGTTGCGGATGGCCAGGATGGGCAGGTCCAGGCTGCTGGGCAGGCTCGTGCCTTCCTGCTCGGTTCCGTCGGACATCGATACCTCGGGGTAGCGGAGAGGGGGAATCGTGGGGGGAGCGGTTCGCGCTCAGGGGAAGAAGGGACAGGGTCCCTACATCGGACGCGCGAGGCGGGGCTCAACATTCATCGCCGTCCACTTATACCCGCTGGCTCTGCCAGCAAGCCCTACGTCCTGACTGGGCCGCCACGCGGGCACACTCTGCATCGGCGTCCAAGGCCTCACGGGCCGCGCCCTTGGATGCGTCCGATCTCGCGCAGGTGCTCCTCGTAGGCCGGCATGTCCTCGGTCGGCCAGGACCGCTCGGCCAGAGAAGATTCGGTCGGACGCAACTTCTCGGGGACTGCCACCTCGCCCGTGAGGTCCCAGACCACCAAGGGACCGTCCACGGCCGAAGGCTCGCCGAGAATTGTTCGGAGGAAGTCTTGAGCCAGAAAGCTTGCCTCTGCCTGTTCGCTCTTGGGGCGGCGGCGCCAGGAAGGCCAGCGGTGCACGTCGCTGTCTACGAGGTGCCGATCCATGACCACCCAGCGGAACCCTTCGTCCCGAAGGCGCTGAAGATCCCGGTCCTTGTAGGTGGTGCGGCTGCCCGGATCGCGCGTGGCGTCGCGGAGGACACGGATGAAGCTGTTGGACAGCCGCTTCTTGTAGCCATCGGGCCAGAAGAGTGGCGCGTTCTCGGCCATGCCACCGAACGTCGGTTGGCCGTGCACCGGCTGGAAGGCGATCGAGATGCGGGCCATGCCGATGGGCAGCTCGATCAGTCCGCCCCCCTCAGCACCGATGACCTCGTAGACAGCGGGCGGTGTGAGGTCGCGTGACAAGAGCGGGAAGGCGAGGTGGCGGTGCTGTTCAGCCATGTTGACGAGCACCAGCACCACCGGCAAGACCGCGGCCGGGAGCCAGGCCAGACGCGCGACTCGGAGCTCCTCGAAGCGTGCGAGGACCGTACCGATGCCGATGGTCAGGGCCAGGAAGGTGATGACGAGGAGACGGTACGGGAACCACAGCCGCGCGAAGAAGGGCAAGGCTCGGTACGCCACCATGTAGTGAAGCATCGGCGTGCCCGGGCCGTGCTCCGCAGGCCACACCGGACCCACGGCAAAGGCGAGGCTCAGCAACAACACGCCGACCCACCGCACCCGATCCCGGCCGAACAGCAGGAAGGCCACCAGACCACTGCCCCACACCCAGAGCAAGAGCATGGGCTGCCCCTCGCTCTCCATGAGCGCGTAGCCGTGGAGCTGGCTGCCGACGTTGTTCGCGAGCTGTCGTGGGGATTCAAAGATGGAC
>JAERSX010000142.1 GCA_016845285.1 Deltaproteobacteria bacterium
ACATAGCCGCTCCCCAAGTTCTCCTCGCAGCCGCAATGCCGGACGCGAACCCCCTCTCACCTCCCGCTCTCACACCCGCTCTCGGAGGTCCCCATGTGGCCAGTGCTGCTCGCCAGCGCAGTCTGGGCCCAGGAAGTCCCCAACGCATCGCCGGAAATGGATGTCCAGAACTACCGGCACAGCGTGGACTCCACCCATACCAATTGGACGGACGACGCCGGGACAGCCCCCATGGGGTATTTCTCGGGTCGCGTGGGAGTGAACTACTTCACCAACCCGCTCGTCTACTACCCGCTGGAAGGCGGTGAGGTCGGCGTCCTGACCGATGCCTTGGCGCTCGACGTCATCGCAGCGATCAACGTGAGCCGCCTGCGCCTCGGCGTCGATCTGCCCTTCTACGTCAGCACCAACAGCGACGTGGTGGGCGCCTCGAACGGGCTGGGTGACATCTCGCTCGACCTCAAGGGCACCATCCTCGACCCCAAGACCAGCCCCGTCGGGCTGGCCATGGCGGCCCGAGCTGGTCTGCCGACGGCCAGTGTGCAAGCACCGCTCGGCTCCGGCTTCCCCACGTGGGAGGTGTCCGGGATCCTGGACGCCCGCTTCGGCACTGCTCTGCTCGCCGGAAACCTCGGCTACCGCTCGCTGCCCTCGGAGACCCTCGAGGATCTCCTGTGGGACGACCAGCTCACTTGGCGCTTGGGCGCCGGCTACGGCTTCAACGACGACCTCGTCGCAGGCGTCTCCCTCGACATCGCGGGCTACGCGACGCTCCCCCTGCCCACCCAGCGGGAGCTCTACGCTGTCGAGGGCCTGCTGGGCGCCTGGGTCAAGCCGACGAGCGAGCTCGTCATCCGCGGCGGCCTGGGCACCGGAGCGACCCCCGCTATCGGCGCTCCTGACCTCCGGGCAGTGTTCGCCGTCGCCTACCAACCACCCCACGTGCGTGACGAAGACGCCGACGGAATCTTGGACAAGGCGGACGACTGCCCCGAGGATCCGGAGGACAAGGACGGCTACCGCGACAGCGACGGCTGCCCCGATCCCACCACGCGCGTCCGCGTGCTCTTCGTCGACAAGAACGGCAACGCCCTCGACGGTGTGGTGTCCAACGCCACCAACGAGGAGCTGGACCAAGACGGGGGCAACCAGCTCGACTTCGAGATCCACCCCGACAGCGTGAAGATCTCTGCCACCCTGGATGGATACGCGCCCATCGACGAGACGCTGAGCGTTCCCGATCGTGCCCGCTTCAAGACGTCGTACGAGATGGTCCCGATGAAGGGCAAGGTCGTCATCCGGGTCGAAGACCAGGCAGGCAACCCGCTCGACGCCCAGGTGCGCGTGGGTGATGCGCCTCCGTTCAAGACCCGTAATGGAAAGCGCGCAATCGCCGCCAAGCCAGGTGACTACCCTGTGATCGTCGTCGCCGACGAGTACCGTCCCGGCGAGGCCACCGTCACCGTCGTACACGGCAAGACCGCCGACATCACGATCACGCTGCAGCTCGCGAAGGCGAAGGTCGACGAGACCAAGCAGCGCATCGAGATCCTCGAGAAGGTGTACTTCGACACAGGCAAGGCCACCATCAAGCGCGAGAGCTACAAGCTACTCGACGACGTCGGCGCCCTCATCCGGGCCTACCCCGACATCAAGCTGGTGCGCGTCGAAGGCCACACCGACAGCCGTGGCTCGGCAGAGATCAACCGTGAGCTCAGCGACGCTCGTGCGAACTCGGTCCGCAACTACCTCATGAACCAGGGCATCGACGGCAGTCGCCTCATCGCCCTTGGCTTGGGAGAGGACCAGCCACTCGATTCGCGCAACAACTCGAGGGCCTGGAGCAAGAACCGCCGAGTGGAGTTCCACATCGTGGAGCGCGACGGCTTCGACGCCGACGGAAACCCCGTCGAGATGGAAGAGGTCGAGAACACCACGGGCATCGAGGGGGCCGACTAGCTCTCGCAGCAGTCGACCCTCCGCGGCTTGCCGCGCTCAGGCCCGGGCCCCGAGAGGTGCCCGGGCCGATGTTTGCGTGTGGCTGATCAGCCCAATGAGGTGAGAGCCGCGACGACCGCGGTGTCGGCACGCAGCACCCGGGGCCCCAGGCCCACCGGCAACGCGCCAACCGCTACCGCTTCACTCACCTCGTCGGCGGTCCAGCCTCCTTCCGGTCCCACCAAGATGGCCCGGGGACCCGCTGCTGGCGGTGCCCTGGGAGCACCAGGAACACACACGACGAGCTCGATGCCGCTCGGAAGTGACGCGAGGGCGTCAGCCAGAGACGAGGGAGGTGCAATCTCTGGCGGCGCTGCACCGCTCTGAGCCGCCGCTGAGCGGGCGATGCGGGCCCAGCGGTCCCGGCGGTCGCCCCGGGCAACGGAACGCGACGCGAGCACGGGTACGAGCTTGCGAACCCCCAGCTCCGTGGCCATCCGGACCACGAGGTCGAACGCGGAGTGCTTCAGCAGGCCAGCCAGGAGGATGGGCTCGGCCAGCACAAGCGGGGGCAGCAGGGTCAGGATCTCCACCTCGGCACGACCACTGCTCACACTGCGGAGCCGCCCCGCGTAGACATTGCCGTGGCCGTCGAAGAGCTCGAGTTCTTCGCCTGGTGCCACCCCTGTCACCCGCAGGACATGGTGGGAGACCGTGTCATCGAGGGTGACCACCGCACCAGGGGCGGCGTCCGTGGCACACCAGAAGCGGCGAGGGCGACTCAAGAC
>JAERSX010000143.1 GCA_016845285.1 Deltaproteobacteria bacterium
CTCGACATACTGCCGAAGCTCGCTCGCCCCGAGCGCACAGTTGAGCCCGATGGACAGGGGGCGTGCGTGGCGAAGCGAGTTCCAGAAGGCCTCGGTGGTCTGGCCGGAGAGGGTGCGCCCGCTGGCGTCGGTGATGGTGCCGGAGATCATCACGGGCAGCGCGAAGCCGGCCTCCTCGAAGAAGAGGTCGATGGCGTACAGCGCAGCCTTGGCGTTCAAGGTGTCGAAGATGGTCTCGACGAGCACGATGTCAGAGCCACCGGCGACCAGCCCGCGGGTGGCATCGAGGTAGGTCTCGACCAGCGAGTCGAAGTTCGTGTTGCGGAAGCCGGGATCGTTGACGTCTGGGCTGAGGCTGGCGGTGACGTTGGTGGGACCGAGCACGCCCGCGACCCAGCGAGGTCGTCCGGTCTCCGCCTCGCTCTGGTCGGCGGCAGCCCTGGCGAGGCGAGCCGACTGCTCATTGAGCTCGAAGACCAGGTGCTCGAGATCGTAGTCGGCCATCGCGGGGTGGTTGGCGTTGAAGCTGTTGGTCTCCAACACCTCCGCGCCAGCGTCCAGATAGGCCTTGTGGATGGCCTGGATGATGTCCGGACGGGTCAGACAGAGCAGATCGTTGGCACCCTTGAGCGAGCTCGGATGGTCTGCGAAGCGCGTGCCTCGGTAGTCGGCCTCATCCAGCCCGTACCGCTGGATCATGGTGCCCATGGCGCCGTCGATGATGAGGATGTGGTCGTCCAGCGCATCATGGAGCTGGGCCACGCGGTGGGCGCGCGCAGCGCCGATCTCGAGGGTGCGGTTCATCAAGGCTCCCGATGGGCGGAGAGGGTCAATACTTCGAAGTGAGGGGGACGTCGCTCCCGACTGGTGCCACGGCACTGGTCGACGACGAGGCCGGCACCCTCGGCCATCGCACGCAAGACGGCAGCGGAGAAGCCCAGGTTGACGTGGTCGTAGCGCTTCACGCGCTCGGCGTGGGCATGCTCTCGCAGGGCGACGACCACGAGGTTGCCGCCCGGCTCGAGCACACGCGCAGACTCCCGCAACACCCGTGCGGGATCCTCGGAGTACGCGAGCGAGGCCATGACGAGCACGTGCTGGAAGCCACCCTCGAAGGGCATGGCGTGCATGTCTCCCTCCACGAAGGCGATGTTGTCGAACCGCTCGGAGCGGGCTCGGCCCTTGGCGACCACGGTGGGGCTGATGTCGAGGCAGGTGATGTGTGCAGCATGAGGGGCCAGGAACCGGGCGACGGCACCGTCCCCCGAGCCCACATCGAGCACCCGGCCGAAGCGGGTCAGCCCGATGATGCCGAACGCCAGAGAGGGCCAGGTCCGCCCTGGCGAGTAGTGCCGTGCCATCTCCCCCGCCACGCCCTCGGCCCAGGTGGCCCCACGGCGGGTGGCCAGGACCTGCTCCAACCGCCGGCGGTCCTCGGCAAGCAGGGGATCCGAGGCTGCGGCGAGCACGGTTCGCACGAGCTGGTCGGCTCGGGGGTGGGGCACCAGGCGGTAGTGACTGGAGCCTCCCTCGCGGCGATCACGCACCAACCCGGCCTCACGGAGGCGGCCCAGGTGGGTCGAGACTCGAGGCTGCGGCAGCTGGGTCGCCTTCACCAGCTCGGCGACCGTGAGCTCTTCGTGCTCGAGCAACGACAACAGGCGCACCCGGGTGGGGTCCCCCAGGACCTTGCAGAGCTCGGTGGTAGCAACGAGATCGACCACTCTTCGCGGGCTTATATCTTGCTATCCGTATGTCAAGATATCCCGTCCTCGCACCCGCTCCGTGCGCTCAGAGCACGAGGTGCTGGCCAGTCCAGAGGACCACGCTCAGGAGGAAACTTTCGCCTCTCCACCCACCGTCGCCGGACCCGGCAGCATGACCGCACGTGCCAGCTCTCCCAAGCGCTCCTCATCTCCCTCGGCCACCGCCTGAAGCACCCGCTCCACGAGACTGGAGAGACGCGGATCGATGGCACGCGGCAGCACCAACAACTGGAGCTCCATGTCGAGCCCATCGGCAATTCGCTCGAGGGTGTTCACGGTGGGATTGCTCAGCGCCTTTTCCACCTTGTAGACATTCTGGCGCGTGCAGTCGGCATGCCCCCCGACCTCGGCCAAGGTCTTGCCGAGGGCCAAGCGGCGGGTGCGAAAAGCGTGTCCGAGGCGTTCAAGGTCCATGACCATTGTTACCTCCTATGTGACACGACTGTCAACCGACAGGTTCCGGGAGGCCCGAACTAGGCATCCACGGGCACATGCGGATGCCAGAACCAATGCAGCGCGGCCTCGCGTGCACCGAACGGCACCAAGGTCCGGGCGGCCGCACGAACCGCGTCAGGTGCGTGCTCCTCCAGAGCTGCTGGCCGTCGGGTCAGGGGCTCGCCGACCAAGGCTCCCCGCAGCTCGATCAGGTTCGCCAGACAGCGCTCGGCGCGCACCTGGGTTTCGACGTGGGTGTCCACATCGGCGAGGGCCGCCCGCGCATGGGCCCGGACTCCCCCGACCACAGCCGGGGTGACGCCGCTCGCGCCTCGCGTTCCCAGCATGGCCCGATGCACGGCGAGGGCATGGGCATCGAGGGCCTCCGCGAGGGCTCCCAGCCCCGGAACCTCGGCCGTGTAGGGCCGCCACACCCAACCACGGGCCTGCCGGCGCAGCTCCCACGGAAGGAGGCGAGCCATCGAGCGAACATCTGTGGGACGAACCGAAGAGCGACCGCCACGACGGCTCCGCTCGACATCCAAGCGCTCGATTGCCTTGCGCTCGGCGGCGAGCCCTGCCGCCAACTGTCGTGGGACCTCTCCCGCCATCTCCAACAGCGCAGCGATCTCCACCAAGACATCGCCTACCGCCACCGCAGGCCCGGAGTCCAGTGTGTCCAAGAGCCGAGTCAGCTCCGTGCTCAGCTCATCGAGTCCCCACGCATCGTCGTGTCCATGCAGCATGTTCGCCCCCCTTGGCTTTGGCGGGTGCCGGAACATCCCACCGTGTTGCTGGCCTCTCCATGGTGGATGGTCTCGCGACATCCAGCAAGGCTCTTTTGGGCGTTTGGGCCTTCTGTCTCGCAGGTTTCACCTGCGCCTGACACCTGACAGGTGACTCACTGACCAAAACCTTGCGTGAGTCCACCGGCCCGAATCAGCCTTCAGAGCGGACGGGAGCGTGAGCGACCAGCAACCGCCGCGCACCGCGAACCCTGGCGCTCCGGCGCTCCCACGGGGTCGCGGCAGCGAGGGCGTCGGCCAGCCGCAGCTCCGCATTGGTCAGCGCTTCGACGTCGCCGCGACGGAGGGCGGCCTGACGATCGAGGACGGCCAGGTGCCCCTCTGCGACGGCGAGGGCGGCACGTTGCACGGGGTGGGCACCCACCAAGGCGCGGGCCTCGAGCAGGTGGCTGCTCGCCTCATCTCGATCTCCCAGCAGCGCCTCCACGACCACGAGGCGTCGCCGACACGCTGCCGTGCCGAGGGGGTCTTGGAGATCTGCAAAGCCCTGCCAGGCTGCCTCGAGCGCGTCCCGCGAAGGCTCGACCGAGCCCCCCTCCACCACGAGCACAGCCAGCCGTGCGCTGCCCAGACCAGACCACCGCGCGGCCTCCTCCTCGGGGCCCCGGGTGCGCCCCGCCAGTGCGACCCAGCGGGCCAGCGCCGACCGTGCATCCCCTTCCTCGAGGTCCAGGCCAGCACGCGCAGCCTCCGCGGCGAAGCCCAGACGCTCGTCCCAGGTGGCCGCGGCATCGCCCTGGGCGACGGCCACCAAGGCCGCGGCCAGATCGAGCTCACCCCGATCTCGGTGCAAGCTCGCGAGGCCCAGACGGGCGCCCCCTGCCCGCTGACGCACACCCCCCGCCTCAGCCAACACCAGAGCCCGCTGGAGCAGCGGAGCCGCAGCAGCAGGGTCGCCGTGATCGAGGTGGAGGGCACCCAACGCGCTGGCGACAGCAGCCTCGAGGGGCGCCGAGTCCGTCAGCTGTGCCAAGGCCAGCGCCGAGCTCAGCTCGGTGCGCGCGGCGTCGTGATGACCCAGGGCCAACAGCGCCTGTCCCAGGTTGGCACGGGCCTCCCCCTCTCCCGCCCGATCGGCCGCGGCCGCGAAGACCTCCACCGCACGCGCGTAGACCTGGGCCGCCTCGCGTGTCCGCCCCGAGCGCAGCGCCTCGTGTGCAGCCCACATCCACTGGTGGGCCTGCTGGGGGGTTGTTGTCATGGTCGGGCTCTAGCGTCCCGAGGGGTGGCGTCCTACTCCGGCGGGCAAGACTCCAGCCAGGCCTGCTCCGCGGCCGTGCGGGCGGGCAGCTCATCGAGATGGGGCCACGCAGCGGCACAGTCGCCGTCCTGCAGCAAGAGAGCGGCGGCGGTGCGATGCAGCTCGTTGGCGCGGGGGCCCGAGGGATGCTGGATCAGGTAGCGCTGGGTCTGGGCCAGCGCCTCGGCGCGACTGCCCAAGGCCACCAGGCCACCGATACGGGCCACCATGAGCTCGGCGGCGATGGCGCTGCCCGGCTCGGCGCGGGCGAGCCCGGCTTCGGCGGCGATGAGCATCTGCTCGTGGCTTCCTTCGGACTCGAAGGAGCGGGCGCGGCCCAGCAGGCCGGCCGCCGTGGTGGGGGCGCACTCCGCCCGTTCGCCAGCCAAGATCACCCGATCCTCGCCGTCGTCGCAGTCCACCGAGACCTTGCCCTCGGTGACCGAGACACGGGTGCCACGGGCATCGCGGGTGACCTCGAAGACCGTGCCCAGCACGCGCACCTCGGCCTCCCGGGTCTCCACACGCAGATCGATCTGCTGATCGGGCGTCACGGCGATCTCCACGCTTCCCGACTCCCAGGCGAGGCGAGGGGCCGCATCGGTGCCGCTCAGGGTGCCGGATCCGTGGAAGCTGAGGCGCACGTCTTCTGTGGGCTGAAGAGCGTCCTGAACACCTTCCGAAGCCAGGGTCGCCGCCAGAGGGGCGGGTGCCACGGGCGATGCTGGCTCTGAGGTCGTCACCACGAAGGCAGCCGCAGCCGCAGCCACACCGACGGGCACCATGGCCCAGCGCCAGCCGCGCGATCCGCCCTGTTCTCGCTGCCGCTCGAGCAATGCCGCCCGCACACGGCCGACGGCCTCGGGCGGCGCCTCTGGGAGCAGCCTGAGGTGGGCCCGGGCGAAGGCCTCGTCTTCCAGGAT
>JAERSX010000144.1 GCA_016845285.1 Deltaproteobacteria bacterium
CTCGTAGACCACATCGCCGCCCTTCTCACGTCTCACGAAGCTGATGTGCTCGGTGATGAAGGGAGCCACCACGTACCGCTCCGGACGTGCATCGTCGGGCAGCCAGACCTCGAGCTGGGAGCGATGGGGAATCCGGAGCAGCGAGATGGGGGCGCGGCTCCGACCACGAAGGTTGACTCGGTAGGCGCCGTCCTTGTCCCGCGCGTGCAGCTCGGCACGCCAATTGGACAGCAAGCCTTCCTCGTGGGGGGTGCGCTTGGGCATCAGCACGTAGATCACGTCCTCAAAGGGTGCCACGACCTCCTGACGACGTACCGGCGCTGCCTCTGTGCCCGTCACGAACTCCACGCTACCGTGCAACGCCAGGGTGTTGACGATGTCGGTCGGCAGGATGTCGCGGGGCATGACGTACGCTCAGACTGGCGCGACATGGAGGGTCAAGGCATGGCCGTCGACCTCGATGGACACACCGTCTTCGCTGCCTTCCTCCAACGCTACCAGCTCGAACCCCACCGCCAAGGTCTCCTTGCCGATGTGCTGATGAAAGCGGGTTGCCGCAGCCAGGATCTCCGGCCCACCGGACAGCACCAGGTTGATGCGATCGGTGTAGCCGAGGTCGAGCTCCTTGCGGCGCCCCTGGATCCGGTTGATGAGCTCGCGGCTCAGGCCCTCCTCGCGCAGGTCCTGGTCGAGCTCTGCGTGCAGCGCGACCACAGCGCTGGCCGAACCTGAGGCCTGGAAGCCCTCCTTCGGTCGCACCTCGACCACCACGTCCTCCTCGGTGAGCACGAGGGTGCCACTCGGGAGCTCCAAGGAGAAGCCGTCCCCCAAGCTTGCTGCGCGTACGGCAGCCGCATCGGCCTGCGCGAGTGCCTTGGCACAGAGCTTCATCTCACGACCGAGCCGCTTGCCGAGGCGTGGATAGTTGGGCTTGACCTTGAAGTCGACGAAGGTCTCTGCTTCCTGGCTGAAGCGGACTTCGCGCACGTTCAGCTCATCACGCAGCAGCTCCACCAGGGGGCCCAGGCCAGCAGCACGCTCTGGATCGGCGAGGATCACTTCCACGGCACGCAGTGGCTGACGCACCCGCACCCCCACCTTCGCGCGAGCGGCGAGCCCGAGACTGGCGAGCTCACGGATGAGCGACATGTCGTCGAGGAGGCCAGGGTCGGCGGTGTCAGGGGCCTCGGGCCAGCTCCCCAGATGGACGCTGTCGCCGGCCAGACCGAGGCGCTGGTGCATGGCCTCGGACATGAAGGGAACAAAGGGCGCGGAGAGTCGGGTGACCAGGCTCAGTGCGTCGTAGAGGGTCCAGAGGGCGGCGGTGGTGTCGGTGCCCTCGCCCCAGAAACGGCTCCGCGATCGCCGCACGAACCAATTGCTGAGGCCGTCGACGAAGTCAGACAGGGCCCGTGCAGCCTCGTAGATGCGGTAGTCGTCGAGCCACGTTGTCATGGTCTGGACGAGGTCAGCGGAACGAGCCGCAATCCAGCGATCGAGCACACTGTCGCTCTGGACGCGCGCGGTGGTCTGGGGATCGAAGCCGTTGATGTTGGCGTAGATCGAGAAGAACTGGAACACGTTGGCGAGGCGAAGCTGGAACTCACGCTGGCCGTCGCGGATGGCGCGGATGCTGAGCCGCGTGCTCGTCCAAGGAGGGTTGCTGGCGTAGAAGAGCCAGCGGAAGGCGTCGGCACCGGGTGGCTGGAAGGGTGCGATGAGCCAGCAGTGATCGGTCAGGCCGAGCTCCGCGATGGTGTCTGGGTGTACACCCACCGTCTCCTTGCCCCGGTTGGGGCCACCCTTCAGCTCGACGGCCAAGGCGTCGGCTCCATCCTCGGTCGCGGCGAGCCGCATCTTCTCGCCCTTGCCCAGGTCGAGCCCCTTCACCTGCACCTTGGTCATGCCCACCACGCCGGGCTTCAGGGTCTCGTCCGCCAACACACGCATGCGCACACGACCCCGGAAGACGAGGTCAGGTGGCGTGTAGTTGCCGCGGCTCTTCGACTCCTTTCGGCCGTTCCGATCGGTGACGTGGCCCAACACCACACAGGTCTTGTAGGGCCGTGGGTAGCCCACATCGCCCAGCCCGTACCGACGGCAGGTCTCCTCGTCGAAGAGCAGCGTGCTGATCATCAGCAAGGAGTAGAACCACCCGCGCGTCTGGTCGACAGCCTCGCTGATGAAGTCAGCAGGGAAGGCCTTGCGGAAGCGGTCGATCCCCTGGTGCGGGAAGCCCCACTGGGCGAAGGGCATGCAGCCCGAGTCGAACCAGCAGTCGATGACCTCGGGCACCCGGCGCATCGTGCCCGCGCACGCAGCACACCCCACGGTGACCTCGTCGATCCATGGCTTGTGGACCTGGAGGTGCTCGTCGAGGCCCTCGGTGAAGCCCTCGGCGCCGCGCGCCTGGAGCGCCTCCACACTCTCGAAGGCCTCCATCTGTTGGCAGCCTTCGCACACCCAGATGGGCAGCGGCGTGCCCCAGAAGCGCTCGCGAGACAGTGCCCAGTCCACGTTGTTCCGGAGAAAGTCGCCGAAGCGGCCGTCTTGGATGTGCTCGGGAAGCCAGTTCACCTCGGCATTGTTGGCCAGCGCAGAGTCCTTGAAGGATGTCGTGCGGATGAACCAGCCCGGCCGAGCCAGCTGGATGAGCGGGTCGTTGTCGGAGCGTGGAGAGAAGGGGTAGCTGTGGCGGACCTGGGCGGCCGCGAACATGAGCCCCCGCGTGGTGAGATCCCGCATGATCGGCCGATCGGCCTTCTTGAAGTGCAGGCCACGCACGAACTCCGGGCCCCCTTCGACAAAGGTGCCCTTGGGCCCCACGAGCTGCAGCACGCCGAGGCCGGCCTGCTTGCCGAGCTCGAAGTCCTCTTCGCCGTAGCCAGGGGCGGTATGAACGATGCCGGTACCGGCACTCAGCGTCACATGCTCGCCGGCGACAACCTCGTAG